>JAJXVC010000014.1 GCA_021782295.1 bacterium
GGCGAGGGCGTGATCGCCCTGGGGATGGGGGCGACGCTCGAGGATATCGGGCTCTCGATCCATCCGCATCCCACGCTCACCGAAGGCATCATGGATGCTGCCGAAGCCGCGCACGGAAAGGCGATTCACATCGTCAATCCCAAGCCGAAGGCGCCGGTCGGAGCCGCAAAATAGAACGCTTGTCGGGAACGGCGCAGATCCTCGAATTGGGTCTGCGCCCGTACCGCGAGGTCTGGGATATCCAGCACCGTTTGCACGAGGCCGTCCGTGCCGGCGACGAGCCTCAGACCTGGATATTCGTCGAACACACGCCGACGATCACGCTTGGCCGGAACGCCAAGCGCGAGAACGTTTTGCTCTCCCCCGAGGTGCTCGCCGCTCGCGGCATCGATATCGTAGAAATCGAACGCGGCGGGGACGTCACGTATCACGGCCCCGGGCAACTCGTCGTTTACCCAATTCGCAAGCTCGAACGCTTCCGTGAAGTCGTGCCGTTGGTTCGTTCGCTGGAAACCGCCGTTATCGCGACCTGTGCCGACTTCGGCATCGTCGCCGAGCGCTGGAGCGAACACGCCGGCGTCTGGGTCGGGCGCAACCAAATATGTGCGATCGGGCTCGCAGTTCAAAAGATGGTTTCGATGCATGGGATCGCTCTCAACGTCAGCACCGAGCTCGATTACGACCGGCTGATCAATCCCTGCGGATTACTCGACCGTGGGATCACCTCGATATCGCACGAACTGGGGCGCGAGGTCTCGCTCGCCGAAGCCCGCGACACGTTGCTCCCGCACTTAGCGGCTGAGTTTGGTTTGTAACCGCGCCCTTCGTTCAATGAAGAGAGTACTACAATAAACCCTCGTCTCTATCGCACCTCCGTAACTTTTTTTCAGCCGCCACTCTTCTTGCAATTACCTTTCTCGTTTTAAAATATCCGCCGGCGCATGCACTCGAAATGTCGTTAGGAGGCGGGCTTGGCGGGGCCGCATATGTCTATTTTGCAAAACGATCTACGCCCAAGAACGGAATTTGATGAATGTTCTTCCACCTCATAACGCTTTTTTCCCTGAACGCAATTTTTGCAGCCGCTCCGCTCGGTTTTCGCTCTCGCATTGGGAAAATCGTCGTCGTTTTCGCAGCGGCCTTTGAACTAACGAATACCGATTTCAACCATCTGCCGTATAGCGCTCCCAGCTGGTCCAACGTCGCTCTTCCAGCGATCGCCGTCGCGCTTTTCCTAGCGGCGTTCATCGTCGAGGCCATGCACCGCCGCGCCCTTACCCCCTAACGTGAGAGCCCGCGCATGTCCGCGGCGATTTGCGCTACCGACATGTCGCCGCCGACGATTCGCAGATTCCCGCGCGGGCCGATAAAATACACGAAGTCGCTGTGCCCTACGTCGCCGCGCGTCGCTTGCACGTCGACGCCGTAGTCGCTCCAAATCGTTTTCATCTGCGCGAGCGAACCGGTGAGCCCGATCGCCGAGGTACCTACGCGAGCGAAAAATCGGCGCAGCGCCGCGGGAGTATCGCGCACGGGATCGACGCTGGCAAAAACGATCGCCACGCGCGAGCCGAGCCCGGATTTCGCGCGCGCCGCTCCGAGCTTGGCCAACGTCTGCGGGCAGATATCCTTACAGTGTGTGAAGCCGAAGTAGAGCGCGACGACGTGCCCGCGTTCGCTCGGTAACGAAAAGCGCACCCCATTCTGGTCGAGCGCGGCGAGCGGAGGAGCGGCGCGAATCGGCTGCAACACCGTACCGTAGAGCTTCGCTGGTCGACCCGCGCATGCAGCGGTCGCGATGAGCAACGCAAGAGTGATGAGGCGGAGCGGCAAGCGGCGAAGCGACATCGTTCGTTCTTCTCCCGCAGTTGCGAGAACCCGCCTTGTAGCAAGAAGGCGCTCGCTCGGGAAAAGCACGATATCCACGGAACCTCGCCTCCAAGTGAACGCGCGCAGAGCTGAGGTCGTCGCACTGGTCAACCGCGGGCACATGGCGCTCGCAGCCGATGATCTGCGCGCCGCACTCGAGGCTTACGAAGACGCGCTCGAAATCGACCCATTCGAGTTGCAAGCCCATCTCGGGTTAGCGCTCGGGTACCAGCGTCTCGGCGATGATGACGCATCGGAACGCCATCGGCGCGATGCCATTAAACTTGCACCGGTGCGCACGATCCCTTATCGCGGAACCGGGCAACCAATTCGCGTTCTTGCGCTCCTTGCCACTGCAAACGCGAACATCGACCTGGAGCCGCTCCTTCCGAACGAACTTTGCGCGATTACCTTGGCACATGTGGACGCGATGCCGGCCGGAGCAGAGTTGCCCAGGCACGATATTCTTTTTAACGCGATCGGCGACGCGGATGCCGCCGAGCGAGCTCTCACGATTGCCAACGTTATCGTATCGCGCAGCGATGCGCCGCTCGTCAACCATCCAACCGCCGTTGCAAATACGCGTCGCGACCGCAATGCCGCGCGCCTCCGCGCGCTGCCATCCCTACGCGTTCCGCGCATCGCGCGAATAGCGCGCGAGCGATTGCACGCCGGACAGGCACGTCTTTCGCTCGCGGCAGCTGGCATATCGTACCCGTTTCTGTTGCGATCGCCGGGCTTCCATAACGGCCGCTTCCTGTCACTGGTCGAGGATCCCACGAAGCTCGGTGCTGCTCTCGGAACTCTTCCCGGCGAGGAACTCTACGCGATCGAATACATCGATACTCGTGACAAGCGCGGATATTACTGTAAATATCGCGTCCTCTTTATCGGCGATCAGATCGTTCCGGTTCACGCCGCGCTTTCGACCACGTGGAAGGTACATTACGAGGTCGCGGATTTGGCGAGCAGCGAGTTGGGGCGAGCGCTCGACCGTGATTTCCGCCGCTATCCGCGCGCGCGCATTGGAGAGCGAGCCTACGCGGCGCTCGAAGCAGTCCGCAGCGAGCTCGGCCTTCAGTACGCCGGGGTCGATTTTGGCCTCGACGACGAAGGCAACCCCGTCCTCTTCGAGGCGAACGCAACGATGCTCCCCGGCAAAGCGAGCGAGCGAGCCCGCAAGGCAACCCTCGCCCTTATTCGCGGCCTTCTCGCTCCCAGCGCGGGATAAGGTTCCCGCTATAGGTTTAGGATGCAGCCTTCGGGGGCTGGGGGATGTTAAAATTTGCAGCGCTATGGGCATTGAGATCGATCTCACCGGTATCCCCCCTGAGGTGGTACGCTACGCACGCAAGCCGGACTGGCTCCGCGTCAGCCTGCCGCACGGGGACGACTACGAACGCGTAAAGGCGAAGGTCTCGGGGCTCACCCTCAACACCGTCTGCAAAGAGGCGGCCTGCCCGAACCTCGCGGAGTGTTGGGGGGCAGGTACCGCGACGATTATGATTCTCGGCGACACCTGCACCCGCGGCTGTCGCTTCTGCAACGTGAAAACCGGAAATCCGCGCGGGATCGTCGATTGGCTCGAACCGACGCGCGTCGCCGATGCAGTGGCGGACCTCGGGTGGAAGTACCTCGTCCTTACCGCCGTCGACCGCGACGATCTCGCTGACGGTGGGGCGTTGATTTTTGCAAATACCGTCCGCGCCATTCACGAACGCGTGCCGGCTTCCCGCGTCGAAATTCTCACCGGCGATTATCGCGGCGACCTCACCGCACTCGAGATCGTACTCGATGCACGCCCCGACGTGTTCGCACACAATCTCGAAACCGTCCGTCGACTCACGCCGCACGTTCGCGACAAACGAGCGAAATACGATCGCTCGTTAGAGGTACTTCGCCATGCCAAGCAGCACTCGCCCGACCGTTACACAAAAACCTCGCTCATGCTGGGCCTCGGCGAGAGCGTCGAGGAAGTGGAAGCGGCAATGGAGGATGCCCGCGCCGCCGGCGTCGACATCTTCACCATGGGGCAATATCTTCAACCGAGTAAAAAGCATCTTCCGGTCACTGAGTTCATCTCGCCGGAGCGCTTTGCAGAACTCGGAGCGCTCGCCCGTTCGAAAGGATTCCATCAAGTCGTGAGCAGCCCACTCTCGCGGTCTTCCTACCACGCAGAGCAGGCATTCTCGGCGTGACCAAGTTCTTTCTCAATCGCCCGATCTTCGCTACGGTCTTTGCGCTGATCATTACGATAGCGGGTTTGATCGCGATTCCGACGCTTCCGGTCGCCCAATATCCGCAAATCAATCCACCGGTCGTTACGATCTCCGCGTTCTATCTCGGCGCCGACCCAAAGACCGTTGAATCGGCGGTAACGATACCGCTGGAACAGGCGGTCAACGGCGTCCAGGGCCTCAATTACCTCTCGTCGGTCAGCGCACAAGGATCATCTTCGATCACCTGCACGTTCCATCTCGGCACCAATCTCGATATCGCCGCAGCGGACGTTCAGAATGCAATCCAGAGCGCATTCGGTCGCTTGCCGGGCACCGTCACCCAATCGGGCGTCACGGTCAGCAAAAACGCCGGATCGTTCGTCATGGGCATGTCGCTGATCTCGAATACGAAAAAGTACGACACGCTTTTCCTGAGCAATTACGCCGCGCTCAATATCGTCAACGATCTTAAACGCATCCCCGGCGTCAGCAACGTCAACATTTTCGGCGAGCGTCTTTATGCGATGCGCATTTGGCTCGACCCCCACGAACTCGCCGCGCGCGGCCTCACCGTTACCGACGTCCTTGCTGCGATTCAGTCACAGAACGCGGCCGTTCCGGGCGGAAGCATCGGCGCTCCTCCACAACCCGCCAATCAACCCTACACCTATGTCGTAAGCGTTCAAGGGCGCCTCACGACGCCGCAGCAGTTCCGAGATATTATCTTACGCTCCGATCCCAACGGCGGCATCACTCGCCTCAGCGATGTGGCGCGCGTCGATCTCGGCGCCGAAGATTATAGCAGCTTCTTGCGCTTCGACGGGCACCAAAACGTCGTCGGCATGGGCGTCCAGCAGTACCCTTCGGCAAACGCGCTCACCGTATCGAGCGCCGTTATCGCGGAGATGAACAAGCTGGAGAAAAAATTTCCGGCCGGCGTTCACTATCAGGTCGCATTCAGTTCGACGGCGTTCGTCCAAGAATCGATTAAAGATGTCCTCATCACCTTATTGATTTCGATCCTGCTCGTCATTTCGGTGATCTATCTGTTCCTACAGAACGGACGCGCGACGTTGATCCCGGCGATTACGATTCCGGTCTCTTTGATCGGCACGTTTGCGATCATGAAAATTTTCGGGTTCTCGATCAACACGATCACGCTCTTTGGAATAACGCTCGCCACGGGTCTCGTCGTCGACGATGCGATCGTCGTCATTGAGAATATCGAACGCATCGTAAAACTGCGCGGTACCGGCGTCCTCGCCGGAGCCGCCGAGGCGATGGAAGAGATTCAGGGAGCGGTCGTCGCTTCATCGCTCGTACTGCTTGCCGTCTTCGTTCCGGTCGCATTCTTCCCGGGAACGACCGGGCAGATTTACAAACAGTTCGCGCTGACGATCGTCGGATCGATCTCCATCTCGCTCTTTGCTTCGCTGACGCTTGCGCCCCCGCTGGCAGTGAAATTTCTTCATGTCGGGGATCGACCGCCGCGCTTCGGCCTCTTTACCTGGTTCAATCGGCGGCTGGAGCGCTTTCGCGCTTCCTATGCGCGCACGTTGCCGCGCCTATTGAAAGTCCGCGGCCGCGTCTTGGCGGCATTCGCGGTGACACTACTTCTTGTCGCCGTACTCTTTAAAGCGATTCCTTCGAGCTTTATCCCTGCGGAGGACCAAGGTTTCCTCATTTGTCTCATTCAAGCTCCGGAAGGCACCTCACTTGCCGGCGAACACGCCGTTGCGGTGCAAGTTGAGAAATATCTTCTCGCGCAACCGCAAGTTGCGCACGTCTTTAATATCGGCGGATTTAGTTTTGGTGGTTCGACTCCGAACCGCGGCATGATGTTTGTCCGCCTCAAGCCCTGGAACCAGCGCCCTGGGCCATTCAACTCAGCGACATTCCTTTCAACCAAATACTTTTTCCACTTTATGTCCTACGGCAAGGCGCAGGTCCTCGTCCTAAACCCGCCGGCGATCAGCGGTGTCGGCACGACATCAGGCTTTCAATTCGAACTTGAAAACAACGGCACGCTGACGCTTCGACAGCTCGACGGCGTGGCGAAAAAAATTCTTGCAGCAGCCGCAAAAGATCCCCGACTCGTCCAAGTGCGGACGCAATTTGCGATAAATTCGCCGCAACTCGACGCAACCGTCAACCGGCAGAAGGCGATATCCTTAGGCGTTCCCTTAAGCGATCTTTACGCGACCCTCGGCGTTATGCTCGGCGGCGCGTACGTGAACGATTTCACTTATCTCAATCAGTCCTATCGCGTGTACGTTCAAGGCGACGAACCGTATCGCGACCGTATCGCCTCGCTGCAGAGCCTCTACACGCGCTCGGCTGCAGGCGGCATGATTCCGCTGCCGGAGCTCGTCAGCGTTCACCGCGCCCTCGCAGCCCCCGTCATCGACCACTACAATCTCTCTCGCAGTATCGAAATTACCGGACAGGCCGCGACCGGTCACAGTTCGGGCGAGGCGATCTCCGCTATGGAGCAGATATTTAAACGCGTCGCCCCACCAGGAGTCAGTTACGAGTGGAGCGGCATCTCGTTAGAAGAGATCCATGCCGGTTCGCAGACGATCATCCTCTTTACCCTCGGCATCATCTTCGTCTTTTTAGTGCTCGCCGCACTCTACGAAAACTGGATCGACCCGCTGATCGTCCTGCTCGCCGTTCCCGCGGCGCTCTTCGGAGCGCTTGCGTTGATAGGATTGCGGAATGTCATTCCCTTCCTCAACATCTTCCTTCACATGGCGCAGAACGTCTACGTGCAGGTCGGCTACGTCATGCTCGTCGGTCTCGCGAGCAAGAATGCGATTCTTATCGTCGAGTTCGCCAACCAGCAGTTGCGCGCCGGCGCCGACATCACGACCGCCGCGCTCCGCGGCGCGCAGACTCGCCTTCGTCCGATCCTCATGACCTCGATCGCCTTCATCCTCGGCTCGACGCCGCTTGTCTTCGCCACCGGCGCCGGCAGCGCGGCGCGTCAATCGATTGGAACTGTGGTGTTCGGCGGCATGCTCGTCTCGACGTTTCTCAACCTCATGGTTACGCCGATCCTCTACGTGGTCATCAAGAGCCTTGAAGAGCGCTTTTTCGGACGGCCCTTCGTCGAGGCGCACGGTTCGACTGCAGGTATAGAACCGCCGGGAGAGTCGGCGCCGCTCCAGGACTAAGAGGGAGCTCGGCGCCAGGGAAAGCGAGCCATTAAGCGCAACGTACCCCTCCAACCGGGGGACACCTTTTCGTTTTCCGCCGGGCTCCCGATTTGGAGGTGCGAATGCACAAATTTTCTCTCCGCGCGATTGCCGTAGGTGCGGCCATTATCGCGCTAGGGCTTTCGGCGGCCCCGGCCGCCGCCACAACGAGCGAAGCCTTTGCAGCTAACGTGGTCGGCGGCGCAAACACCGCCATCAAGAACGCCATGAAGTCTCCGAAGGCGAAACACACCGTCGGCAAGCGGACGGTCGCTCAAGTTCCACCCGTCGAACAACACCCCGTCGGCGGGGCGAAGGTCCAACAGGGCCTGCCGACCGGCTTCACCTATACCGCCGATGCGTCGATGGCGTACCCCTATGGCAACATTGGAACCGCAAAAGGTCAATGGCTGCCGGGCGGCGTCGATCTCGTTGCCGGTTACGGGTTTAACCCCACCAGCCGCTTCATGGCTTCGATGTACCAGCTACAGCATTATCCGTACGGTTTCAATAGCGGAACCGTGCCGCTCTATTTACAGGGTTTCGCCAACCCGATTAATTGCGTCAACCTCAATAATACCGCGGCAAACGGTTGCGTACCGGAAAACATCAACGTTCGAACAAAAGACACGTTCCTCTTCTTCAACTACGAAAAGCTCTTCTCGATCAAATTCAAAAACGGTCGAGTGCTTCCGATCGTCGTTACCCCGACCTACGTTTCGCGTTGGTCGAAGATCGGCGCGTCGACGCAGAACGACGACACCGTTCCCTTCGCAGTGAACCCGCCCGACGGCCCGCTCTTCTTCAATACGAAGACGCGTTCGGCACAGGTGTGGTCGCTCGCCGTTACGGTGCCGTTCCTCAAGACGCCGAAGATGTTCGGCACGTTCACCGTTGCGCCGGGCTGGCTCAACCATCTCAACGGCATTAACGGCGTCAACAAAGCGCAACTCTACCAGATCCTCTATCTCGAATACACCCCCGATTCCAAGACGAAGTTCTTCTTCGAGCCGCAAAGCTCGCGCGATTATCTTCCGACCGACCCCTACGCACAGCATCTGTTCGCGTATTTCCTCGGCGTCTCGCGTCGTTTGACGAAAGACACCTTCGTTCAGCTCCAGCTCAATAGCGGCGGGCCTTCGAACGAGAGCCCGTACGGCGTCTCGGCAATCTCGTGCGTTTCGATCACGCAGTGCGCACCGGTCGTCGGCGGACTCAAGGCCACTCAAATTCAGATTCAGTTCGGCATCGGTTCGCCGAGCGTGATTCAGTTCTAAGGCAAGGATGAGAACGATGAAGATCAAGCACCTCCAACGCGCCTTCGCCTTGGTCGCCATGGCCGCACTCGCGGCCTGCGGCGGCGGCGGAAGTAGCTCCTCGACGATTCCCGCTCCGGGGCCCACGACCGCGCCGAATATCCTTTCGCGTATCGTCGGCGTCGGCGACAGCCTCACTGCCGGCTATCAATCCTCCGGCTGGCTCGGTGCGACGAACGTTCCGAACCCACTCCTTGCCGGAACGCCCTATGCCGGCGCCCCGGCGCCCTTCGGGCAAGAGAACGGCTGGTGGTCGCTGCTCTATCAACAGGCACAGACCGCGCTGACCGGGCTTCCGTTCAACCCGTTGTTGATGGCCGGCCCAACAAGCCCGTTGCCGCTCATCGCCGCCCCCGGAATCGGCAATGAAATCGTTCCGGCGAACCCGGCCCTGGCCGGCGGGCTCTCGTTCTACCCGCTCTTCGGCACCGCGCCGGGTGCCAGCTGTAAGGCGATCGATCAGGCGGCATACAGCCTCTCGACGGTGGCGACAACGCTCGTCAACCCGAGCGGAACGCCGATGGACCTCGGAATCCCCGGCCTCACGATCCACGAAGAGATCGCGATGCATCAACCGCTTGTCCCGAACTGCGCAACGATTCCCGGTATCCCGTCGAGCGTCCAGGGCGTCGTCGGCGGCGAGAGCGAGGATTTCTGGCCCGTTCTTCACGGATTCACGAACCTCGGTTCATCGCTGACTCCGCTCGCAGCGGCAGTCTCGCTCAAACCCTCGCTTGCAACCGTCTGGCTCGGCGCGAACGACCTGCTGAAGTATGCGTTCAGTGCCGGACAGTGGCAGGGTGATGACACCAGCGTCGCACAGGTGCAGAGCGACATAACGACGATCATCAACCAGTTGAAGGCCTCCGGCGCGAAGGTTGTCGTGGCGAATATCCCCGATATCCTCGTCGCTCCGCAGTTCTTCACCGTTCAAGACCCGGCGGTCCTTACCGCCGAGCTTGCGCCGACGCTGCAACCCGCCGTCTGCAATATCCAAGCAAATGCGGCGTGTACGATCGAACTCTTCGCGACCTCGCAGAGCCCGGCACTCCCGATCACGCTTCCTGAAGCGCAGAGCCTCGTCGTCGCCATCTCCAATGTCTACGGCCTCGGTGCGACGACCAGCACCCCCGGCTACCTCACCGAGAGCGGCATGCTCACGACGATCGGGACGCTTGGAGCCATTATCAAAGCCAACCCGACGCTCTTGGCGAACCCGACTGCGCTGGCAACCGCCCTCACCACCGCGTTGCAACTCGATCCCAAGGGTGCGGGGACCGGTCTCGGCGGCAACTACTTCACACCGGCGTGGGCCGCACAGGTGCAAACCGTCAACGATAATATCAACAACGGTATTCTCGCCGCTGCGCAAGCGACGAACACACCGTTGGTCGATACGAAGACGCTCGAGGATAATCTCTCCTGGAAAGGCGCAATCGGCGCATCTCCCAGCCCCTACTTCCTCCAAGCACTCAGCATCAATCCCGGAAAATGCTGTACGCTTGGATTCGGCGGCGGCATCCTGAGCTTTGACGGCCTGCATCCTTCGGATACCGGCTACGCGCTCATCGCCAACGCGTTTATCCAAACGATCAATACCGCGTACGGAACGACGATTAGCCCCGTCAGCCCGATCAACGTCTATAACGGAACCGGATACTTCTATCCCGATCCGTTCGCGCAACATTAGCGTATAGACACCACAAAAAGAATCGCCCCGCCGACATCATCGGCGGGGCGATTCTTTTTGTGGAACGGGAGGCAGCCTCTTAGGCGTAGATCCCGCGCAAGCGAAGCGCCTTCACGACGCGATCGATAGCGATGGAGTAGGCTGCGATGCGCAGCGTCGTATTATGCTGCTTCGCAAAATCTTGGATGCGATGGAGATTTTCGAGCAACGTGTCTTCGAGCCGCTCGTTGACCTCCGACTCCTTCCAGAAGTATCCCATGCGATCTTGTACCCACTCGAAGTACGAGACCGTCACGCCGCCGGCGTTGGCCATAATATCGGGGATCACGATCACTCCGCGCTCTCTGAAGATATTCGCGGCTTCAGGAGTCGTCGGACCGTTCGCACCCTCGACGATGAGTTTCGCCTTCACTTTTGCAGCGTTCTCGGCAGTGAAGACTTTTTCGAGCGCGGCGGGTACCAGCACGTCGCACGAGGCCGTGAGCAACTCGCCGTTGCTGATCTTGTCGCCGCCTTTGAAGCCGTCGAGCGAACGATGCTCGGCGCTATACTTCATCGCCGCGGCAACGTCGATGCCCTTATCGTTGTGATAGGCTCCGGTGACATCGGAAATGCCGACGATCTTGCAGCCGCGTTCGGCGAAGAGTTTTGCGGCATACATTCCCACGTTTCCAAAACCTTGGATCGCGATGCTGCTCTGCTCGGGTTTCAAACCCATCTTCGCCATCTGATCGAGCGCACAGATCGTCACGCCGCGTCCGGTCGCCTCAACGCGCCCGCGCGAGCCACCGATTTCGAGCGGTTTTCCGGTCACGACGCCGGGGACGTTTTGCCGCACGTGCATCGAGTAGGTGTCCATGAACCACGCCATGATTTGCGGCGTCGTGTTGACGTCGGGTGCGGGAACATCTTTATCGGGGCCGACGACTTCGACGAGTTCGGCTGCATAGCGGCGCGTGATCCGTTCGAGTTCGTTCATCGAAAGCGTCGCCGGATCGCAAGTAACGCCGCCTTTCGCTCCGCCGAACGGCAGATCGACGACCGCGCACTTCCACGTCATCCAGAACGCGAGCGCCGTCACTTCGTCGAGCGTCACACCGGGATGGTAGCGGATGCCGCCCTTCGCCGCGCCGCGAGCAAAACTATATTGTACGCGATATCCGGTGAATACCTCAAACTCTCCGGTGTCGCGTTGGAACGGAATCGAAAAAATGATCTGCCGAGCCGGATGCGTGAGAATGAGTCGCATGCCTGCATCGAGCTCGAGAATATCCGCAGCTTCCTTGAAGTACGTGATCCCGTCACCGAATACCGAGACATCGCGGGGCGAGGTGCTCATAGAAACCTAGTGCCTCCTAAGACAGTAATGTGCGCAAAGAGCAAACTTGACCGACGTTTGCGCTCGCTCTCCGCGGTTCCTGGAGCACTTTGGTCGCACCCGCTAGGTTTACCAAAGCAACTAGACGTTAAACCGGAAGTTGACGACATCACCCTCTTGCATGACATATTCTTTGCCTTCGCTCCGCAGGCGCCCGGCGGCACGAATCGCATCCATGCTTTTTAGCTCGGCATAGTCCTCGTAGCTGACGATCTCGGCGCGGATAAAGCCGCGCTCGATGTCGCTATGGATCTTGCCGGCGGCCTGAGGTGCGCGCGTCCCTCGCTCGATGGTCCAGGCGCGGACCTCCTGCTCGCCCGCGGTCAGGTACGTCATGAGCCCCAGCGTCTCGAAGGCCGCGAGCGCGAGTTCATCGAGCCCACGGCGCTCGATCCCCAACTCTTCGCAGAAGGCCTCTGCCTCCTCGTCGGAGAGACCCGCGAACTCCGCCTCGATCTTGCCGCAGAGCACGACGACTTGCGCCCCCTCGCCCTTCGCGATCCGCCGCACCGCCGCCACATAGGGCCCCTCCGAGGCGATCTGGGCCTCGTCGACGTTGGCGACGTAGAGCAGCGGCTTCGCGGTAATCAGAAAACTCTCGCGGGCGACCTCGCGTTCGAGCGTCCCCTCGGGGAAGGAGCGCGCCGCCTTTCCCTCCTCCAGCGCCGCCGTGAGGCGCGCCGCCGCGTCGTAGGTCGGGCGTAGCTTCGGGTTCGCACGCGCCTCACGATCCAAGCGATCGAGCCGCTTGCGCATCGTAGAGAGGTCGGCGAGCGCGAGCTCGATCGCAATAATTTCGATATCGCGCGCCGGATCGGGCCCCCCTTCGACGTGGGTGACATTCTCGTCATCGAAACAGCGAACGACCATCGCGATCGCATCGGTCTCGCGGATATGGCTGAGGAAGGCGTTCCCGAGCCCTTGCCCGGTGCTCGCCCCTCGGACCAGCCCCGCAATATCGACGAAACGAACGGTCGTCGGAACGATGCGTCGCGCGCTCACGATCTGCTGCAGCACGCCGAGGCGCTCGTCGGGGACGGCGACCTCCCCGACGTTGGGCTCGATCGTCGCGAAGGGGTAGTTCGCCGCCAGAGCCTGCGCCGAACGTGTCAACGCGTTGAAGATGGTGGATTTCCCGACGTTCGGAAGACCGACGATACCGCAAGAGAGTGCCATGACAAGTCGGCTTCGCTTCCGCCCATGCCAGGGAAAGCCTGCCTCACGTAGGATTACTCTAGGGTATGCGCCAGATGAAGGTCGATAAGCTCGGAATCGATTTGCTCACACACGAACCCGTTGTCATCCTCAAGGCGGTCAACGGCATGCAATTTTTACCGATTCTCATCGGGCCGTTCGAAGCGGCAGCGATCTCGCACGTCCTCGAGGGGGGACACGCACCGCGCCCGCTCTCTCACGACCTCATGCTCTCGATCGTCGAAACGCTCGGCGGAACGATCGAACAGGTCGTCATTCACGATATTCGCGACTCGACGTTCTTCGCAAAACTCGTCGTGCGCGCCGGCGGCGATCTCAAAGAGATCGACGCGCGCCCGTCCGATGGGATCGCTATTGCGTTACGCGCGAAAGCGCCGATCTACGTTACCGATAAAATCGTGCTTGAAGAGAGCCAGGGTGACGGGGGCGAGGGCGATGAAGAGGATCTCTCTCGGTTCAAGAAGTTTCTCGACAATCTCAAACCGAGCGATTTCAACCGCTGATTCGGTCTCTGGGTAACTAGCGACTTCCGCTCTGCTGAACGACTTGACCGTTGAGCATGATCGTATTTTTCAGTATGGTCGAGGTACTCTGGAGCCATGCCGCGCCGCGTTTAACCCAGACGTCGGTCTCCCTCTCACTGATTTGAATCGGCGAGGTTCCGCTCTGCGATGCAACGGTGCCGTCCGCCGATTGTTCGACGTTGACCGTTACCGTATTACCGTCCGCGCTCACCGATCCACCGGAGATCGTAGCGGCACAATCGGTCACCGTTAAGCCCATCATCGCGATCTGTTGTTTGATCGCTCCGATCGCCTGCGCTTTGGTTGTGTTGGTGCCATTGGGATCGTGTTCGATCCAGTGGTCGGTCAACGTTTTACTGTACCCGTCGATATCGGTATTTTTTATGAGGGTGCATTGGTTTGCGTAGGCCGCCGAAATTGCGGTGGCGATCGCCGGCGGTAACGGGGCAGGAGATGCGGCGCGTGCGCTCGCGGTAACCGCGGCGCTGAACACCAGACCTGCGAAAAGGATCGAGAGTCCACGAATAAGCACGAGCGTGAAGAACCTCCAAAGACCGAGGGTGCAAGTCTCCGGCGATTCGCGCCGAGCGCAGGCTGTTCCGCCTCTCGCGCTTCGGCAAACCCCTTGGAAGGGGGCGCGACGGGGCTAGAGCGGCGTCACGCTCCGGCTTAGGACGCGGCTTGCGACCGCGCGCCAGCTCCCGCCGACGAGCTTCCAGTGCTCGAGTGCATGCAGGTCGATCCTGTAATTCCGCGCTCCCTCGCCCGGTATCGCAATCGCGATATCCTCGACGATATGGAGCGGCAACGAAAACCCCGTTGCGGTGACGGGAGCCGAGGGCGCGCTTGCCGTGCAGCTCTCGATCCGCCCGCTCTTTTCTTGAAACCAGTGCGCGTAGGTTGCCAGAATCTGCGACCGACGTTCGACCTTACCGCCGAGGTCGACGAAGCGATAGCTCGGTGCGAGCGTTGCCGCGTAAGCACGAAGGTTGCCCGTCAAAAGGGCATTGCATTGCGTTCGGTAGAGCCCGGCAGGGTTTATCGTTGTTGCTACTGCTAGGAGTAGGTGTTTGAAAACAATCATCGCAGGGCCACCGATTCTCCTCGCGAATCTCAAGATCATGCAAACAAACGAACATGCGGATATCGGCGTTTTCGGCGGTTCCGGTTTTTACTCGCTTATAGAAAATGCGCGCGAAGTTTGGATCGAGACGCCCTACGGCGCTCCCAGCGACCGCGTTGCGCTCGGTGAGATCGCCGGCAAACGCGTCGCATTCTTACCGCGACACGGCAAAGACCATCGCTTTCCACCGCAGGCAATCAACTATCGCGCAAATCTCTACGCGATGAAGATGCTCGGCGTCTCGCGCATCATCGCGCCGACGGCCTGCGGTTCGCTCGCCGTCCACGTCAAACCGGGCTCGATGGTCGTCGCCGACCAAGTGGTCGATCGCACGAGCGGGCGACACGATACCTTCTTCGATGGCCCCATTACGACGCACGTTTCGTTTGCCGATCCATATTGCCCGACGTTGCGAGGCATTGCCGCAAAATCGCTCGTTGAGCTCGGTATCGATACGCACGAACGCGGCACCGTCGTCGTTATTCAGGGTCCTCGATTTTCGACGCGCGCCGAATCGAAGTGGTTCCAAAGCCAGGGATGGGAGGTCATTAACATGACCCAATATCCGGAGTCCTACCTCGCGCGAGAACTCGAAATCTGTTACGCGAACATCTCGCTGATTACCGATTACGACGTCGGCCTCGAAGGCATGGCGCCGGTCTCGCACGCCGAGGTCATGAAGGTGTTTGCTAGCAATAACGATCGCGTGAAGGCTGCGCTCGGGAAGATTATCGAACGCATCGACCTCCATGCCGACTGCTCGTGTCGCCACGCGCTCGACGGCGCACGCGGCTAGGGCGAACGTATTCGTGAATAGACGCAGTAGCCCCCAGGTCGATTTCGTCATCTATCTGCGTGGCTTGTGGTTGCTACTGCGTCACCCGGCTATTATCGTCGTTCCGCTGTTAGCCGCCCTCGTCAGCGTCTTGCTCGCGCAGGTCGGACAATTTTTCACCGATCCGCTCGGCGGCGCGGGCGGCGGCCTTATTGCGTTTCTGCAACAGCTCGCCTTCGGCTTTGCATTCGGCGTGGCGACAATCTACGCAAACGATCTTCAACGGGGATATAAGACGAACTTCGACAGCGTCTGGGACGAAGCAGTTGGGAAGGCCGGCGCGATCGTCATGGCGACCATCGGCTTTGTCTTCGTCATCTCCGTTGCCGCGATGGTCGGTTCGCTCCTCGGAGCGCTCGGAGCTTATGCGCTCCAATTCGTTGCGGCGTTCTTTTTGATTTACACCATACCGGCGGGTGCGATCTCGGGCCTACCGGGCCCCCTGGCGATCAGTGCCTCGATTCGCGCGGTGCGCGAGCATCCGGCGCGCGCTTTTTTGCTGGCGGTGATCTTTATTCTCCTTTGGGGAGTCCTACCGCAAATCGCAATCGTCCACCTGATGACGCTCACGACCAATCCGTTGTTCTTCCAGATCGTTCCGGCGGTGATAAAGGCGCTCGTCTTTGCATATCTCGCCTTCCCGTTTGCGAAGAACTACGACGACGTCGCGCCGCGAGGCTTTCGCTAGGAGCGCTCGCCGCCGATAACGAGCCCCGTAATAGCCATGCGAACGAGATCGGCAACCATCGACGGGCTGACGTTCGTCCGCGCCAATCGCTGAGCGTCATCGATCTTCTCGAAGGCTTTAAGCCCGCGCGCGAGATCGATATGTGGCCCGGAAGCATTATCGAGATAGGGTGCGGCAATCGCATCTTTCAAGAGCGTCTTTATCGCCAGCAAACCCTCGTCCAAACTCTCTCGCGTCGCCCAGTTGGCGGCAGGCGTCCCCCCGGCGACCGCTTCATCGAACCACCGCGCAACGACTGCATGCGGGGCTTCGGCGTCGAGATCGAGTAATTCCAGCGCTCGCGTCAGGCTTCCGCGCGCACGCGCGAGTACGCGTTCTGCCGCATCGTAAGGGAAGCCGCGTCGAGCGAGTAAACGCGTCATTTCGTCGCGCGAGAGCGGGCCGACGCGTAATTGCGTGAGGCGCGAACGGATCGTCCCGAGAATAGCCGCGGGGGTCGAACTCGTTAAAAGAAGGGTGACGCCCGTCGGCGGCTCTTCAAAAAATTTCAACAGTGCATTGGCAGCTGCCGGCGAGGCGAATTCAACGTCCGCGAGCAGCAGCACGCGCCGACCACCGGAGTACGATTGCATCGCCAACTGGCGGATGAGATCGCGCGATGTGGTGTCGCCGGTCGTTGCAAAACCAGAGCCGGTCGTCTCGCCGATCTTGAGCGCCCCGAGGTGCTCGATAAAATCGGGATGAGCGCTCTGCCCCTCGTGCCCGAAGAGCGCGCAGGACCGGCACGCTCCGCATGGACCGAGCGCGTTCTCGCCGTTTCCTTCGCAAAGCAGCGACTCCGCGAGATAGCGCGCGAAACTCTTTTTTCCCACGCCGCTCGGCCCGACGAAGAGATACCCGTGGGCGATCTCTGCTTTCCGACTCCGCTTGAAGAATGCTCGCGCCGCGTCGGCGCCGATGGTGGGATCGTAACGTT
>JAJXVC010000226.1 GCA_021782295.1 bacterium
GCGCCCCAGCATGCCCCGCGCCATTCCCGAAAGATAGACCGGAATGCCGAGCGCCGCGATCGCATCGGTGATTTTTTGCGCGTTTGCGGGAACCGCGAGCGCCTGACTGCCGACCACCGCGATCGGCCGCTCCGCCCGCTGCAATGCGGAGCGCGCGGCGGCGATCCTCGCGCGCGAGGGCATCGGCAGCGGCGGTGATGCAGGCTGCGAGCGATGCGGCCGTTGCGCACCGGCGAAGAGCTGCTCGGCGTGGCGATGGAGATACCAGCGCTGCGCGCGTTCGCCAAGCGAATTGCCCTTGCTCGTTGCCTCCGCGTACCACGTGCGAATCGTCGCTTCATCGTAGAGCAGATCGACCGGCGCCTCGAAAAAGACCGGGCCGGGAATTCCCTCCATCGCCGCGGCGAAAGCCGCTTCGAGCGCGGGCTGCAGATCGGCAACGCGCCGCACCTGGATCACCCGCTTTGCGTGCGGTGCGATGACGGCGCGCTGATCGATATCTTGCAACGCGCCGCGCCCGCGCAGTGCAGTCGGTACGCCGCCGCAGAGAAGAATCGCGGGCGCTTGCGCGAGCCGCGCATTCTGCATCGCGGTGATCGCATTGGTGAGCCCGGGCCCGGCGGTCACCGCCGCAATCCCCGGAATGCCGGTGAGGCGTCCCTCGGCATCGGCGGCAAAGAGTGCGCTTGCTTCGTCGCGCACGTCGACGATGCGGATGCCGCGTGCCTTCGCCGCAGTGAGGATCGGCGAAATGTGCCCGCCGCAGAGCGTATAGAGACGGCGAACGCCGTACGCGGCGAGGGTTTCGGCGATGCGATCGCCGCCGTGCCGACTCTGGAGAGGCTGCTGCATCCCGCCTTCTTCGGCACGTACGCGCAGGCTGCTGCACGCTACGGGACGGGCCCATCCGCGCGCCGAACCGGAGAGACTCCCACCACGGCGCTAGAGATTGAGGAAGAGAGATTCACGATGATTCGTTCGCTCGTTGCTTTTACCGCACTCGTACTTGCACCGGCGATCGGCGCGGCAGCGAGCCTTCCCGTCGGCAACCTGCACTGGCGCGCGACCGGCCCGGCGGCCGCCGGCGGGCGCGTCACCTCAGTGGCGGGCACGGCACAGAATCCGCATCTCTACTATCTCGGCGCAGCGGGCGGCGGCGTCTGGAAAAGCAACGACGGCGGCGCATCGTGGAATCCCGTCTTCGACCACGAGAGCGTCGGCTCGATCGGCGCAGTCGCAATCGATCCGCAGAACGATCGTACCGTCTGGGTCGGCACCGGTGAATCGAACCCGCGCAACGATGTGAGTTACGGCGACGGTCTCTACAAATCGACCGACGGCGGCAAGACGTGGACGAACGTCGGCCTGCGCGGCACAAAATATATCTCGCGCATTCTCATCGATCCGAACGATCCGCAACACGTGATCGTCGGTGCGCTCGGCGATGTCTTCGCACGTTCGCCGCATCGCGGTGTCTACGTCACGTTCGACGGCGGCAAGAGTTGGAAGAAAACGCTTGATGTCGGCCCGATCAGCGGCGTCTCCGATCTCGCGATGAACCCGAAAACACCGAACGTGATTTTTGCCGGCGTCTGGGAGTTTCAGCGCCGACCGTGGACCTTCCGCAGCGGCGGCAAGCGCGACGGCATCTACAAATCGACCGACGGCGGACGCACGTGGCGCCGGCTCACCGGCGGCGGGCTGCCGACGGGAATCACCGGGCGCATCGGGCTCGCCGTCGCACCGAGCGATCCCAACCGCGTCTACGCGCTCATCGAAGCGAAGCACGGCATTCTGTGGCGCTCCGACGACGACGGCAGCACCTGGAAACTCGAGAGTTCGAATACCCTCGTCGACCAGCGCCCCTTCTACTTCTCGCATATCGAAGTCGATCCGAGCAATCCGAACACCGTCTACACGGCGTCGACCTCGCTCGCCGAGAGCACCGACGGCGGCCTGCATTTCAAGGCGATCGCGCAGAACGTACACGGCGATTTTCACGCGATCTGGATCGCGCCGAACGATGCTCAACGCATGATCGTCGGTGAAGACGGCGGCTACGCGCTCACCGTCAACGGCGGACGCACCTGGGCGTTCTGGGCGAATCTGCCGATCGGACAGTTCTATCGCGTCGGTTTGGGCAACGACAATCCATATACGATCTGCGGCGGTTTGCAAGATAACAATTCGTACTGCGGTCCGTCGAACTCGCTCGATATGGCCGGTATCACCAACGCCGCATGGTACGCCGTCGTCTACGACGACGACGGCCAGTGGGCGATTCCCGCTCCGTACGACTCCAATATCATCTGGTCTGACGGCCAAGACGGCGCGCTCTTCCGCTTCAACCGCCGTTCGCGCGAATATACGTTTGCGGAGCCGTATTTTACGAGCGTCCAGCAAGATTACAACATCGCTTCGAGCCCGTATCGCTTCAATTGGGAATCGCCGATCGGTTTTGCACCGTGGAGTTCGCACACGATTTGGTTCGGCGGCAACGTCGTCTTTCAAACCACCGATCGCGGCCTCACCTGGAAAGCGATCAGCCCCGATCTAACCCGGAACGATAAAGCGCACCAGGGGCCCTCGGGCGGCCCGATCACGCACGATGTCACCGGTGCCGAGTACACCGATACGATCCTCGATATCGAAGGCTCGACGCTCTCGCGCGGCGAGATTTGGGTCGGCACCGATGACGGATTGGTGCAACTCACACGCGACGACGGCAAGCACTGGAAGAACGTCACACCGCCCGGTGCGAACGCCAACGGCCGCTTCGAAACCGTTGCGCCGTCGCCACTTCAGCGCGGCACGGCCTACGCCGTGGAAGATTCGCATCTCGTCGGTGATAATGCACCGGAGGTCTGGGTCACCAACGATTACGGTGCCCATTGGCGTTCGATCGTCGATGGATTGCCGCACGATCTCTGGACGCGTTCCATTCGCCCCGACATCCACAATCCGAACATGGTCTACCTCGGAACCGAGGAAGGCGTCTGGGTCTCCTACGATCGCGGCGCGCATTGGCAGAGCCTGCGGAACAACATGCCGCCGGTCTCGGTGCGCGACATCCGCATTCAGCAGCAATTCGATGACCTTGTGATCGCCACGCACGGCCGTTCGATCTGGGTACTCGACGATCTGCGCCCGCTGCAAGAGTTACCGCAAGCGGTCGCGGCGGGAGCGAAACTCTTTGCGCCGCGCACCTCGTATGAATACAACCTCACCAATAATACCGAGGGAACGTACACCAACTATGCAGCGGCGAATCCGCCCTACGGCGTACCGATCAGCTACTATCAAGCCAAGCCGCAGGCGCACGTGCCGATGCTGACGATTCTCGATGCGTCGGGTCATGTCGTGCGAACGCTAAAAGGCACGAATCTCGCGGGGATCAACCGCATCGTTTGGGACTTCACGACCACCCCGCCGGTGAAATGGAGCGGTGCGGCCAACCCGGCATTCGCCGGCCCGAGCGAGGGCGCGACGGTGGTGCCGGGAACTTATGCCGTGCGCATGACGCTCGGTGGGCGCACCTTCGTGCAGCGCTTCGCGGTGAAACCCGATCCGAAGGCAACCGAGACGCTCGCGCAGATGCGCGAAAGTTATAACGCCTTTGC
>JAJXVC010000227.1 GCA_021782295.1 bacterium
TACGTCGAAACCTCCGTGCATATACGCATGCCCGATTCCACAAAACTCGAGGCACCTTACGGTATAGTGACCCTTGACGTGAAACTCGATCGGCAGATGATTGATATAATCCGGCATCGCTTGTACCTGCGCAAAAAGATTACCGTCAGGGGCATAGATACCGAAGCCGTGGTTGACATCTTGAGATGTTACGTCGAAGACGATCGGCACGTTGGCCGGAATGACCGAAGGCATGACAAACGCATATTGTGCAGCCGTCACGGTAAAGTGTTGCGCGCCGGGTGAAGCCTTCGCCCAGGGGTATGGGAAGAACGGCAATGTGATTGCAAACGCCACCACGGCAACGAAAAGAACGAGCCCAAGCCAAATCTTGCGTATTCGGTAGCCGGCGTCGTTCACCACACTCTGCGGCAACGGGGTTCGCGCCCCGTAGAACACCACGAAAAGCATCGCAGCGATTGCTAACACTGCAACGATGAGAAAGATCTGTAAAACCAAAGGACCCTCACCCATGAACGACCCTCCTCACTGCATTCTACCCCTTTTCCGGCAGAAGGGAATGACGGGGGTCAATGACAGGCGAATGCCTCCATTCGCCCCGCAACACGACAGAGAGGACGCACGATTGGCCGGAGAGATCGACCCACAGCAGGTTCCCGAAAAAGCGCAAGCAGGCGCTTTTCTCCTCGACGTTCGCGAACCGTCGGAGTGGGTGGATGGGCATATCGAAGGCGCGACCCTCATTCCACTCGGCCACCTGGCGGCGCGAATCGCCGAAGTGCCGACCGATCGCGAGATCATCTGCATTTGCCGTTCCGGTGCACGAAGCGGCCGCGCGCAGAGCGCCCTTGAGGCCTCGGGGCATTTCGGCAAGAGTTACAACATGGCCGGCGGCATGTTGCGCTGGATCCAGCGCGGGCTCCCCGTGAAAAAGGGGCGCTAGCACGATGGAGAGCGCCGACGATCTCGCTGCAATAGCCTCTGAGCTCGACGCGGCGAGTTCGACCGATATCCTTCGTTGGGCGCTCGCTCGCTATCGCGGCTCGATCGTTGCAGCATGTTCGTTTGGTGGCGCGAGCGGAATGGTCTTGCTCGATCAGCTTTTCGCGATCGATCCGGAGGTACCGGTCTTCTATCTCGACACGGGACTCTTGCACGAAGAGACCTACGCGCATGTCGCTGTGACCGCAGCCACATACCACATTGCGCCGATTGCCGTGCGCCCGCCGATCGATCTTCGGGAGCAGGAAGAGCAGTACGGCGCGCGGCTTTGGGAGCGCGATCCCGACAAATGCTGTGCGTTGCGAAAAATCGATGCGCAGCGACGGTTTCTTCAAGGGTATAGCGCGTGGATCTCCGGCATCCGCCGCGATCAAACGGAGACGCGTGCGCGGACAGCGGTCGTCGAGTGGGACACGCGCTTCGAAATCGCAAAAATCAATCCATTGGCGCGATGGAGCGAACGCGAAATTTGGAGTTATATCGAAAAGCACTCGCTACCCTATAATCCTCTCCACGACCGCGGCTATTCGAGCATCGGCTGCGCGCCGTGTACCGCTCCAAGTGAACGAGGCGATCCGCGCAGCGGGAGATGGCCGGGGCATACAAAGACGGAGTGCGGGATACACCAATGATGAAACGTCTTCCGGCGCTGCTCGCCGTGCTGCTGCTTGCCGCATCACGAGCGACCTTGTCCCCAGCGCCGGCGAAAGACGTCATCACGCTCACCCGCAAGCCGGGGTTTTGGTCGGAGCCGGCGGTGGCGATCGACCCCGGCGATCCACGCCGAGTTCTTGCAGCCTATCAGGTCGGCGGATTCGTCGACTACTCTCGCGACGCCGGTCGCACCTGGAAAAGCGTTTCCGCAGTGCCGCACGATCACCGATTGGTCGACGGCGACGTATCGGTTACGTACGATGCGCGAGGGCATGCGATCCTTTGTTATATTGCGTTCGATAAACTCGGTACGGAGAGTTATTGGGCGCACCACGCGACGCGCAATGGCATCTTCGTGGAGCGTTCGAACGACGGCGGCATCCATTGGCTGCCGCGCGCGGTCGCGGTCAAGGCTCCGGTCGGTCGCCCCGACGTCTTTGAAGATAAGCCCTACGTCGTCGCCGACGACACGCACGGACCCTATCGCGGCAACCTCTACATCGGCTGGACCGAGTTCCATCGGAGCTATTCCGAAATGCTCTTCTCTCGTTCGACCAACGGCGGCGTCACCTGGTCGCACCCGCTGCGCATCAGCACCGTGAACGGATTACCGCGCGACGACAACGGCGCGACGGAGGGCTTTGACGGTGCCGTTGGGCCGCATGGAACGCTCTATACCGTCTGGCAGAACGGAACGCATATAGTGCTCGCGGTCTCGCACGACGGTGGCCGTAGCTTCGATGCCTCCCGCAACATTATCGCGGTGCCTTCGATGAATTATTACGTACAGGGCTACCAAGATCGAGAGGTCAACGGTTTCCCGCAAATTGCGCTGGCACCGAAAACCGACCGCCTCTTCATTACGTGGTCGGATTACCGGAACGGCGAAGTCGATATCTTCAGTTCGACCTCGACGGATCGCGGCCGCACCTGGAGCGCACCGGTGAAAGTGAATGACGATCCGGCGCACGATGGACGCGATCACTTCTTTCAATGGCTCTCCGTCGACCCGATCACCGGCGATGCATACGTGATTTTCGATGACCGCCGCGGCGACCGCAACAACGAACTCGCCACGATCACGCTCGCTCGTTCGACCGACGGCGGGCGTAACTACCGCAATTACGAGTGGACGACCAAAGCGTTCGATCCGTCATTTCAGTTCATGGGCGATTATAACGGCATCGCCGCTTATGCAGGGCGCGTCTATGGGGTCTGGACCGAAACCGCGCCGACGCATGCGAAACGCTGGAGCAAGGCATGGCGAGCCCCACGCACGATCGTCCGCCTGGGAATGGCGCAATTCTGACGAATCCTTGGCGAGACTTCGCGCTAGCTTATGCAAGGTTGGGAATTGGTCTAAATGTATAAATATAAAAGGAACAACGTATGATCGCGATACCACGCTTTCTATTGGGGACAATCCTGTTGACCCTTGCGTTCGGAACCTTACCGTCCCTTGCAGCGAATCCGACCTTTGGGAACAATCCATCGAGCGGCCAAAGCCCCATTGTCGTTAACGATTGTCAATTTTTTTATCGCGGGAATATATTGTTCGGCGTTGTCGATGGAGTACGAATTGAATACACGAACGAAAGCACTCATACCGCAAACCTCATCGACTTTCTCGTTAAAGCCGGCGAGCGCAGCGTCCTCATTCGCGATGAAGGTAAATTTTCGCCGGGGATAGAGATCATTCATAAATTTCGCAAGCAAACCGGTGCAGCGATTTATTCCCCGCTGTTCTCCCATCCCAAAGTTACTTGCAGAGCGCAAGAGGTTCATTTCAGCAACGGAACGACTTGGCGGTATGGCGAGACCCCCACAGTCTCTACGATGGCATTCCGACGACTGGGCGTCATTCTTAAAAACACGAGCGCCGGCGTCGTGATCGCGACCGTCGCCCCCGGCGGACCAATTGCCGGAGCCGGGTTAGACCAAGGCGATCGCATCGTAT
>JAJXVC010000228.1 GCA_021782295.1 bacterium
CTGCGGCGAGCAGGGCGATGCCGAGGCCCATCGTACCGGCACCGACAACAAGAAACGTACTCTCCATATCGGCCCCATTCGAGCAAGGGCTTCGCAAAGCCCCGTCGCACCTACCCGGCATGGATCGCCCGCACTGGAAACGCCTCAAGAGCACCTACCTCATCGACTCGACCTACCTGAAAATTCGTCGAGACGAGATCGAACTTCCCAATGGAACCGTGCTCCCCGATTATTACATTCGCGAAGCGCGAGGCTTCGCCATCGTCATCGCTCGCACCACGACGCAGCGCTTTCTTGCAATCGATCAGTACCGCTACGCATCCGACGATGTAGGGCTCGAGTTCGTCGCCGGCTCGTTAGAGCACGATGAAGAGCCCTTGCATTGTGCGAAACGCGAGATGCGCGAAGAGACGGGGTACGATGCTCCAAGCTGGCAACTGCTCGGGGAATTTCGCCCCGACCCCGTGCGATCGACCTCCATTGCGTATCTCTTCTTCGCCGACGGCGCCCATCGCGTCGCCGACCCGAACCTCGAGCCGACCGAACAGATCGAAGCGGCCGAGCTATCGCTCGAAGAATTGTTCGCGGCCGTGCGCGATCGCCGTATGCACGCCGGCCCTTCGCTCTCTGCCTTTTCGATCGGTTTGGCACACGGCGTTTTTTAGCCGTTGCGTTCGGGGAACCTCAACGCGCGCGCTGCACGCGCGAGTTCGCCGATGCTGCCGAAAGGATAGCAATGCTCGGCGGTTGCAGCGATGACCTGCGTCGATGATGGACGCGCACCATAGGCTCCGATTGCATCTCGACAATCGCGGGTGAGGATATTGAGACCGCGCGAATAGGGAGTTGCCGCGGGGACAACGATCAACTCGCGCGCCGATAAAAATGCGGGAACGCTGCGTTCGCCGCCAAGGGCAACGCTTGGATGAAGGTGCCCGATAATATGGCGGAATCCACCGATCCGCGGGTGATCTCCGTGATGGAGCAGCATACCCGCGCGTTCGATCTCCTCGACGGAATCGCCGAGCAACGCGCTCCCGCGCGTCGGTCCTTCATGATTTCCTGCAACGACGATCAGCGAGCAGATACTCCGCAGATGCCGCATCGCGGCAACGACACGATCGCCGGCACCGTCGCTCAGGCGGGAATGGTGGAGGACATCGCCGAGCAAGATGAGTTCGCGCACGCGATTGGCGTCGATCGCTGTTGCGATGCGTTGCAAGCTCTCGTCGAGGCTCCACAAGGGGAGCGCGCCGCCGATCGCTTCTTCGTATCCGAGGTGGAGATCGGCGACGACGATCGACGCGGTGCTTTCCAACAACAGCAATCCGCCGGCGAGTGCGGTCGCGCCGTCGCCGAGCGAGAGAGAGAGCGCGCGCGGCCCTGCGGTCACGGAGCGATCGCTCCCGCAAGATAGGCGAGCACCCGTTCGTGGAGTGCATCGACCAACTCGCTGCGATCGGCGACCGCGACATCGTCGCCGAACGATGACGTGAGGATCCCGAAACTCATCGGCGATGCGACCGGTGGGTGCAGGACGCGCGGCGGAGCGAGCAACGACGAGCAAAAGCTCCGCGCGCGTTCCGCATCGAGAACATCTTCGCAGACACTGCGAAACGCTTCGCGCACGAGCGGGAAGCGAGCGTCTTCGCGAACGAGTCGGTCGAGAATGCGTCCGCTGTTCCAACGGAGCGAGGAGGCGCGCAGCGAACGCCCGTTCGCGCGCCGCAATACCAAGAGCCCAGTGTTGGCGACGTAGCGGAAATGCGTTCTCAGGAGCGTCGAGCCGAGAAGCCCCTCGCGCAGGTCGCCCTCGAAGCCCTCCTCCTCGAGCAGCCGCTCCCACTGCGCATCCTGCAGGCGCGTTCGTGGGGGGAGTTGCAGCATGATTCCCAGATCGTCGGTGAGGATCCGCACCGAACCGCTCGCAATGCGCGCAATGCGCGTCGCTGCGACCCGCGCAAGCGCCTCGTTCGCTTTTCGCCCGATTCCCGTCAGTACGACCGCGCTTTGCAATCCATCGAGGTGGTAGATTTCGACGATCGGGCGATCTCGCCGCGGTATCGCGCTCACCGCAAGCTGTTGTTCGATGTAGGCGACGACCCGCTCGCGAAGATCTTCGCTCAGTCCATACCGCCGCTCCAGCCACGTCGTTGCTTCGAAGCGCTCTCCCGCCGTGATGCGATCCGCGACCCCGACCCGCAAGCGCTCGATCTCATCTGCGAGCGGCGATTCAATGCCGCGAATATTCGAGTTCCATTGCGGAACCGTCGGTCGCCCGCGATGCGCGCGCGTCGTAATACCAGAGCGATCGATCGATTCGACCCGCACCGTGCGTCCTTCGAGAACGAAGATATCGCCGACGCGCAAACGATCGACGAAATCCTCTTCGAGTCGTCCGAAGGATCGCTCTCCCGCGATGCGGACCGGAACGCTGCGTTCGTCGGGAATCGTCCCGACGTTTTCAAAGAATGCGGCGCTTGCCTCACGCCCCAAACCCCAGATCGTCCGCCCATCGAATCCGATCCGCCGAACGTGCGCGGGTTCGCCGGCGACGCCGCCGCCGCCGAGATAGGCGGCGCAGGCGAGCAGATCCTCGCGCTCCAGATCGGCGAAGGGCATCGCGCGCCGCGCGACCTGCAAGAGCGCATCGAGGTCGACGCGCCGCTCGGGAACGACGCACGAAACCATCCACTGCGCGAGCACGTCGAGCGGCGCGCGTGGGACGGCGATCTCTTCGATCGCGGCATCGGCGATGCAACGCCGCGTCGCCGCAGCCTCGATGATATCGTCGCGATCCTGGGCGAGAACGACGCCGCGCGCGATATCGCCGGGGCGGTGCCCGGCGCGACCGATACGCTGCAATGTTGTAACGACACCGCGCGCGCCGCCGATGAGAAGGACTTGCTCGATCGCCCCGATATCGACACCGAGCTCCAATGACGCGGAGCAAACGACCGCGCGCAGTTCGCCCGCGCGCAATCGCGCTTCGGTGCGATGGCGAACGCTACGCTCCAGCGCGCTGTGATGCACGCCGATGCGTGCATCGGATTGACGCGGCGCGGCGTCGCCTTCGAGCGTCTCAATCGGAACGCCCTCGCCTTCGAGGAGGCGCAACTCGTAGGCGATGCGTTCGGTCTGGCTGCGCACGTTGGTAAACACGAGCGTCGTACGTGCGCGATCGATCGCCGAGGCCGCGCTGCGCGCGAGCGTCGCTAGCGGAGCCATCGCGCCGGTAAACGGCGCGCGGATATCGAGGCGTGTCTCGCGCAAGGCGCGCGTATCGACCACCGCGTAAGGACGATCCGTACCGACGAGATAGCGGGCGGCGCGCTCGATCGGAGCGACACTCGCCGAGAGCCCGATTCGTTGTGCCGGTGCGCGAGTGAATGTCTCGAGTGACTCCAAAAGCAGGCTCAACTGGGCGCCGCGTTTGTTGCCGGCAAGCGCGTGCACTTCATCGAGAACGATGAAACGGATATCGCGCAGCGTCACGCGGTAACGCTCCATCGCCAGCATGAGCGCCAGCGACTCCGGCGTCGTCATCAAGATATGCGGTGGGCGCGAAAGCATGAGGCGCCGCTCTTCC
>JAJXVC010000229.1 GCA_021782295.1 bacterium
GTACCTCGGCGCGCGTGAGGGCGAGTTCGCCGATCTTCACCGGTGGCGCTGCGAGCGTCGGCGTCAGCACGACGTCGTAGCGTTCGAAGAACGCCTCGTAGGCGGCGCTGAGTTTTTGCTGGTCGGCGACGGCGGTGGTGAGTTCGTCGAGCGCGATCGTGCGGGCGATTGCAAGCATCGCCGCAGCGATCGGTTCGAGATCGCCGCCGCGCACGCGCTGCTGCGGCGTCGGATTTCCGGCACCGAGTATCCAGCCGACGTTGCTGGCGAAGAGTAACAGCAACGCGTACGACATCGCCGCATAATCGATCCCGCTCGGTTCGTCCTCGACGACATGATGGCCGAGCGCGGTGCAGAGCGACGCTGCGGCATCGAGTGCAGCGCGCGCATCGGCGGAGTAACCGTGCCCGAGCAACGCCCCGCGAATCACCGCGATGCGCAGCGGCCGTGGATCGCGTGCGACTTCGGGAAGAAAGCGCGGGCCGTCGTCGGAGCGCACCACATCGAGCATCGCGGCGCTATCGCGTACGCTGCGCGCGATGGCGTGATCGATGTTGGCGTGGCCGACGACACCGCCGACGCCCGGCGTGCGCCCCCGACTCGGTTTGAGCCCGAAGAGCCCGGTGCAACTGGCGGGAATACGAATCGAGCCGCCCATATCGTTGCCGTGCGCGATCGGCACGACGCCCGCGGCGCAGAGCGCGGCGCTGCCGCCGCTCGAACCGCCCGGCGTGCGCGTGAGATCCCACGGATTGCGCGTCGCACCGAAGAGCACGGTTTCGGTATACGGCGAGAGCCCGAATTCCGGCGTCGTCGATTTCGCGAACACGACGGCCCCGCTTCGTTTCACGCGACGAAAAAATTCGTGATCTTCGGTGGGAATGTACCCTGCGAAATAGCGGCTGCCCATCGTCAACGGAAGCCCGGCAAGCGGTGGGCCGAGATCCTTGGCAATGAAGGGAACGCCGGCGAAGGCGCCGTCGCGCGAACTGCGTTCCGCATCGACGCGCGCATCGTCGTAACGCCGCGCCGCAATGGCGTTGAGCTGCGGGTTTACCCGTTCCGCGCGTGCGATCGCTTCATCGAGCAGTTCGCTCGGCGTTACATCGCCGGAGCGCACGGCGCGCGCCATCTCGAGGGCGTCGCTGCGGTCGTAAAACGCGGAGATGCTCATAGCAGGCTCTTGCGATGGCAGGCGGCGCTTCCCTTTCGTTGCAGCGACGTAGGAGCGCATGCGCCGTCGCGTAAGGTAGCAAGCGATGCGATTCGACCGCGTGCCCACCATCGAGACCGCGCGCCTGCGCCTACGCCCCCATGCGCCCGCCGACTTCGAGGCATGCGCGGCGATGTGGGCGGACCCGCGCGTGACGCGGCATATCTGCGCGCCCTCGACGCGCATGCAAACCTGGGCGCGCATGCGCGGCTACGTCGGGCTGTGGGAATTCTTAGGCTACGGTTATTGGGCGATTGAAGAACAACGCACGCAGCGCTTTATCGGCGAGATCGGCTTTGCCGATTTTCATCGAGAGATCGCGCCGTCACTCGAAGGGATTCCCGAGGCGGGCTGGGCGTTGACTGCCGATGCCAGCGGAAAGGGTTTCGCCACCGAGGCGCTGCGCGCGATCCTCGCGTGGGGCGACGAGCATCTCCCCGCCGCTCGAAGCGTCGGCATCATCAATGCGCGCAACGATGCCTCGATTCGGGTCGCCGACAAATGCGGCTATGCGCGCTTTCACCCGGCGATGGTCGACGACGCGGAGCTGTGGTTCTTCGAGCGCTATCGCTTCGGAAGCAACCGCTAGCGACTACAGCAGTCGTCGATAGCGTTGTCGCGACGGCTCTTGCAGCACTTCTCCCAGCGCGACAAATCCGCTCCGTCGATAGAGCTCAAGCGCGGGGTCGTTCCCCACGATCGCCTCCAACTCGACGTGCGATGCTTCGCGCGCGGCCGCCCAATCGATGACCGCACGAACGAGTGCATCGCCGGCCCCGCGTCCGCGCGCCTGCGGCGCAACCCAGAGCGAGAGCAACTCGACGCCATCGCCATCGATCGGCTCCGCACTCACCATTCCCACCGGTACACCTTCGAGCTCGAGGATCGTGTTGAACGGCACCTCGCGAAGGCGCCTGCGCCAACGCGCTTCATCGGCATCCTCCCAATCGCGAAGGCTCGCACAGAACGCCTCGGGCGAGTCGCGCAACGCTGCCAACCGTAGATCGCGCCAGCGCTCCCAATCGTCCTCGGTGATGAGATGCAGATGCATCGGCGCAAGCGTTGCGAGGATATGCGTGCACGCAGCCGAGACGCCGTCGCCGGTGACCTTTGCCGCGACCTGCGCGCAGCGCTCGCGCAGCGCGAGATCGGTCGTCAGGCGTTCGAGCGCCTTCACCACCCGCTCCGCGCGATACTTTCGTGCCGGGATTTTTATCGCCACACCGAGCGCAACGGCGCGCGCGGCGTTATCGAACTGATCGTGCGCCATCGGACGAATCAACTGCGGCACCCCCGCGCGTAATGCCTGGCTGAGCGTGCCGATACCGCCGTGATGAACGAACGCTGCGACGCGCGGCAGCAATCTGCTAAACGGCACGTACGGAACGTGCACCACATCGGCGGGAAGGTTCTGCGGAATCTGCTCGGCGACGTGAGTGAGGAGAATGCCGCGTCGCCCGCTGCGCCGGCATGCTTCAACGGACTCCACAAAAAACGCATGCGAGGCCGCAGTCGCCGTACCCGCAGTGAACGCAATCGGCGGCTCGCCGCATTCGAGAAAGGCTTCCAGCGCTGCCGGAAGCTCGTCGGCATCGCCGTCGTACAACGGGAATCCGGTGAGAGCGAGGTTTGCGGGCCAATCGTGCTCGCGCATCGCAAACCACGGCGGAAAGAGCCCGACGAGGGCATCGGTCTCGTGAATCCAGCGATGGAACGGACGATCGACGGGCGGCAACGCACGCGCCACGCGACGGCGATTCACCACCCGCTCGATGCTCGGACCGAGCAGCAACCGATCGGCGAGATACCACACCACTCGACGAAACAGACGTTGCACGGCGCGCAGCGCCGCAGTGAGGCCGTCGGCGTGTGTGAGCTCGCTGCCGCCGCGCAAGACGGCGGGTTGCAGATGGATGCTCGCACACGGGATACCGTAGATTTCCGCAACGGCGCGGGCGCCGAACGCGAGCGCGGAGTTCACGATGATGCTCTCGCCCGGCACGATCTCGGCGACAAAAGCGTCGACTACCGCCGGATCCGCTTCGTCCATCGCTTCGGCGATGATTTTGAGGCTGCGCAAGGGATGATTGAGGCCGGGCTTTTTCAACAAGCCGAGATACTCTTCGGCGGTACCGATCGGCCGAAACGGTAGGCCGGCGCCTTCGACCGTCGCCGCAAAGATCTCATTCGTGAAAAACCGCACCTCATGCCCACGGCGTTGGAACTCACGACCCACGGCAATGAACGGCAGAATATCGCCATGCGACCCGGCGGGAGCGATCAAGACTCTCATGCAGGATCCTTATTCCAGGTCGCTGACCGCGGCGCCCATGCCGCGACAGATTTCCCACAGGAGAATAAGCCGTGAA
>JAJXVC010000230.1 GCA_021782295.1 bacterium
CAAACAGATTTTCTACATGCCGGCGCTCTCGGCCATGCGCCACAACCCCACCATCATCGCCTTTGCCCAGCGGCTGCGGGAACGCGGGAAGCGACCGATGCAAATCGTGGTTGCCGTCATGCATAAGCTGCTCGTCATCGCCTATGGCGTCCTCAAATCCCAACGCCCTTTCGACCCCAAAATGGCTTGACGCTCATCACGGAATCTCGATACGCCGCCTGCGGCGGCTACTCGGGGTGACATGGAGCCGCGCTACTCGGGGTGACACGGCGCGCGAGACTACACTAGGCGCTCGTGCGTGCGGCGCTTCCAAAAGAACTCGTAATAACCGAATTGCAGCGCGAGCACGACGCAGAACGAGAGCGCGTACCCCATCCAAATACCATCGACGCCGAAGCGCTGCATCAACAGATACGCCGCCGGCACCTCGACAAGCCAGATCGCGGCGATGCCGTTGAACATCGGCACGATGACGTCACCCGACGATCGCACGACACCGGAGATGACGCTGGAATTTCCAAAGAACACATAGCTCCAGAGCGTGATCGCGAGCAGCCCGGCGGCGATCTTCAACGTCGGCATATCGGTAATGAACCACCCGAGAATATCGTGGGCGAAAATATAACAGAACACGACGAGAACGCCGACCACGATGTAGTTGAGCGTGACCGCTGCGCGCACGACGCCGCGAAGCCGATCCTCGCGTCGCGCGCCGATGCATTGCGCGCCGAAGATCGAAGCGGCGATCCCGAGCGAGACCGCCGGAAACTGCACGTAGCTTGCGACCTGGTTGACCGCTCCGTACGCTGCCGTCGCCGACGGCCCGAAACGATTGACGAACGTAATCACCGCAACTTCGGCCAACGCAAAGAGTACGACTTGAATGCCCGTCGGAATCCCGATGCGCAAAACCATCCAGAAAATCTTCCAATCGACGATGAAATCGCGCAGCATTTCTCGGTCGAGTTGCAACGGATCATTCCGTAAGCGAAGCGTCAGCAAAAGCCCGATCAACGCGAGACTTTGAGCGATGATCGATGCGACGGCAACGCTCACGACGCCGAGATGCGGCAGCCCAAACCACCCGAGAATAAACGCCGGGGCGAGTACGATGCTCAATATCGTCGAAAACGTTAACGCGTAGAACGGCGTTTTCGCATCGCCGACGCCGCGCATCACCGTCGTATACGTGATGTACGGAAAGAGCACCGGCGAAAAAAGGAAAAGCACGCGCGCGTATCTGTCGGAATTGTGAATAATGCTTGCCGGCGTTCCAAGCGCTGCAAGCATGCTCGGCGAAAACAGTTCGCCGAGAACGGCAACGACGATTCCCAACGCCAGCGTTGCTCCCAGAACCGTTCCGGCAATTTTCTTCACTTTATGAAGATCGTTCGCGCCGTATGCCTGCCCGATCAGGACAGTGCTACCGCTACCAATGCCGATCAAAAACGAAAACAGCGCGAAAATAATCGGAAAGACCGCCGAGACGGCAGCGAGCGCTCCCACGCCGATCAGGCGGCCCAAAAAAATACTGCCGAAGGTTCCCGATGCGGATTGCATGACGTTGCTAAGCATTAACGGCACGAGAAAAATCGCGAGGCTTTTCCACAACGGTTTACTCTCGTCGAGCGGATCGAAACCACTGCGACGCGCCGGCGCACGCGTTGACATCACCCAAAGGTTCGCGCAGAGCAAGGCGCAACCCCTTCCCGCAAAGGTGATCGCCGCGCGGGCGCGCATTATCGTGTGTATGCGGCTCGATAAATGAAAGTTGCTCGGTTGGCAAAACGACGCAGTGAGGCGCACGAAGCGCTCGAACACGGCCGCATTTTGCGCGACGGGAAGGCCCTAAAGCCCGGGCACCGCGTCGTTGCCGGCGACACGCTCGAGATTCACTATGCCAATCGAATCGTCGTCGTGCGCGTACTCGACGTTCCGCTACGCGTCACTCCGTCGGTCGTACCCGCCGCACTCTACGAGATCCTCGAGACGCGGCGCGAGCAGCCGGAGGAATGGATCTAGCAAAATGCCGCGGATGAATGCATCGCTCTCGACCGACGCAAAAGATGCCCTCGCCCGCGAGATGCCCGGTGCCGATCATTGTAGGCTGGCTTTGCTTGGAGCGCTCGTTACCTACGGCGGCGTACGCGGACGTTTTCACACACAACGCAATGCCGTCGCGCGTTTGTTTTGGTCGTTGCTTCCCGATCGTAAATCGTTCGTCATCGAATCGCAGCCTGTAAAACGTCTTCGCGGCGGCGTCGACTACAGCATCCGTATTCCCGCAGAGCTCTCCGGAGCCGCGCACAAGCCTCGACGGCGTTGCGACCGTGTGATGGAGGCACGCGCAGCTTTTCTCGCAATCGGGTCGCTTGCGGCGGAGAGCGTCGGCTACCATCTTGAATTTACGCCTCACGATGCGGCGTTGGCCGAGCGCCTTGAAGCGCTGCTTGCCGGTATCGGCTATCCCCCGAAGCGGACGAAGCGAAAGGCGCGCGACGTGCTCTACTACAAACACTCCGATACCATCGTCGAATTGCTGACGCTGCTCGGTGCGCACCGCACGGTGCTGGCACTTGAAGATATTCGCGCGATGCGCGAAACGAAAAATCGCATCCACCGTCTGGTCAACACCGAGGCCGCCAATCTCGATCGCAGCGCCGGTGCCGCCGCGAGCCAGCGCCGACTCGTTCTCGAAATCACGCGCGAACACGGGCTCAAGACCCTCTCGCCTGCCCTGCGCGAGATCGCCGAACTGCGCCTCAAGTACCCCGAAGCCGCTTTAGCCGAACTTGGGGCACGCTGCGAACCCCCGATCTCCAAGCCCACGGTTCAAAGCCGTTTCTCAGCGTTGGCGCGACACCTCGGGCGCCTGCGCGGCGACGGCTCGAGCGAATGAGCCTTGGAGGAAGGGGCGGCCGCTCGTGACCCGGTAAAAGTACGGGTCAGCGGCTCGCCGCCTTCGCAGCGGGCGCTCTGGACGTGCTTTCTTTTACAACGGAGTAACGTATGCGCATCGGCATCAACGGCTTCGGCCGCATCGGACGGAATTTCACTAAAGCGCTGATCGAGCGCCACCCGGAGATCGAGATCGTCGCTGTGAACGATCTCACCAGCGCAGCCGAATGCGCGCACCTCTTCAAACACGATAGCAACTACGGAACCTATCCGGGCCCCGTCTCCGCCACGGCGAACGAAATGACGATCGACGGCCGACGGATTGCCGTGATCGCCGAGCGCGATCCCGCGAAACTTCCGTGGAAGCAGCATGGCGTCGACGTCGTGATCGAATCGACCGGGCTCTTCACCGATGCAGCGAAAGCGCGCGCCCATATCGACGGCGGCGGCGCAAAGAAAGTCATCATTTCCGCGCCGGCCAAAGGGGAAGACATCACCGTCGTCCTCGGCGTCAACGAAAAATCGTACGACCCCACCAAGCACCACATCATCTCCAACGCTTCCTGTACCACGAATTGCCTCGCGACGGCCGTCAAGCCGATCGTCGACGGGCTCGGTTGGGTGAAGGGTTTTATGACGACGGTGCATTCCTACACCAACGACCAAAATATTCTCGAT
>JAJXVC010000015.1 GCA_021782295.1 bacterium
ACGACGCGGGCGTCATGCCGATTTTCGTGAATTCGTAGCAATCGAAGGCATCGATGCTTACTCCGGCACGGCTGAGGATGCGCAGCGAATCGCGATACCGTATGTCGACCAAAGCATGGCGCTCGTTGAGCAGCATCAACCCCGCAGCACGCTCTTCGCCACGCGGAAGAACGATGCGATGGAGACCGGCGAACGCCGCTGCATCGACGGCATCGTCGACGAACGCGACGGTGTCCGGGGCAATCGGCGCAACGACCGAACGCAGCGAATAACTCTTCGGCGCGATTTCCACTTGCGTGCAGCGATACCCATGTGCGGTAAGCAACGAGATCATGCCGCGCCGACCGAGTTCGTTGCTGAGCGCGCCGACGGCGACGAAGGCACGAGCGCCGAGCAACATCACGTCATCTCCGCTGAAGAACGCCGGAGCAGCGATATGCCCTGCAATGGGAATTTCGGCGCGAGCGAAGGCGGCACGGGTACGGTCGACGGCCGCGCGACGCTCCATCACGCTGGGACGCATGATGACCACGCCGTCTTCGAGGCAGAGCGCACTCTGAGCGACGGCACTCTCTAACGGGTCGAGAGCGGAGCCGGCAATTTCGATAATTTCAACGCCGAACGAGAGGAGCAGTTTACGCAAATTCTCGTGCTGCTCGAGCGCCCGCGCGTAGATCGCGGAGGGCTCGGAAGCCAATGGAAGCGCGCGTTCGATTGCGGCGCTCGGGCGCACCAATGCAACGCGGCGCAACATGCCCGTCGGCGTTCCGATCAGTCGGGGACCATAGCTGAGTTGAACGTTGCCGCTCATCGCTGCATCCTTTCGTTGGTTCGTATTTCAGGAGCCGATACATCGAGGTTCGACGTAAAATAGTTCGCCAGATCGGAAGCCAAGAGGTCGCCTAAAGAGAGTGCCGGGAGCCCAAGGATCTCTTCTTCGGTTTTCAACACGCTTGCCGTATTTGCGTGCGCGTGTCCGAGGAAGCCGCGCTTTGCGTAGGGTGAAACGATGACTGCAAAGCTATGTTTGGGGTCGGAGCTGGTGGCACCGATTGCCTGGCGAGGCGCGATGAAGATTGCCGTCGAGCTCCATTGGTCGCTCCGCGCGATCGCAGCGACGATCTCTCCTAATGCTCGGTCCTGCACCAGAGGATTGGTCGCCGAGAGCCGGATCGCTTCGTAGGTCGGAACGTCGCCGCGCGCAGATTCGCGTGCGTACTGCTTCACGAATGCTGAAGCGATCGCGCGATCGCTCGCGCGCGCCCCCACCTTCGGTGCGTATCCGATCGCTCCGTGGAGTACGTGAAGCAACGGAATGCCGATCGCCGAGTGCCCTTCGGGGACCATCGCCCCGTACACGCGATAACTGATGCCGGCGCGAGCCAAGGCGTTGACGATATAGCCGCTGCGCGGATAGATGTCGGGAGGCATTGCATCGATTGCACGGCGACCACGAAAGATATCGAGCATCCACGCAAGCGGCGTAATCGTTCCCGAATAGGCGAGTTGCGATCCGAGTTCGCCGTTAGGGGCATCGGCATAATAATCGCCGACAACCGCGAACTGATTCGCGAGCGAGCGCAGATTCGGCGTCGAATTAAAGTAGGTCGCGCCGAGTGAAATATCGACAACGTGCGCGATCGCATCGCTCTTTCGCCCCGACCGTAACGGCGGCACGAGCGTGCCTCCACGCACGAGATGCGAAAGGTGCGAATAGCGCAACGCGGAGAGCGTCGTGCGCTCCAAGGGAATTTTCGTCAGCTCGATCCGTTCGAGGGTCGCGCTCACGCCGTTTCCTTCGGCATTGGCGACAAAGAGCGCCTTATCGTTGGGTGCAAGCGAGAGGGCAACCGGGCGCGCCCCGGTGGGAATGAGCCCAAGACGGTGCAGGACGCCGGGCGTACTCGCATCGATCACGGCGACGGCATTGAGCCCGGAGAGGGCGACGAAGAGTTCGCGACCCGTCGTCGAGGGCACCATCGCCGTCGGCATCGTCCCGTACGGTGCGTTGGCGAAGAGGCGCAGATCGATACCATCGACGACGCGCGGCGATGCATCGAGGGCGACGGCAACGACGCGATCGACGCCGGCGAGCGTAATATAGGCGAAGCGTCCGCCGGGTTCAATCGCGACCGACTCGGGATCGACGCCACCGATCGTCGTCGCGCCGTCGAGCGGCGTGTCGAGCGGAATATTTTCGGAGGCGACCGCCGAGGAGCCCAATGCGCGGACCGCGAGCGTAGGCTCGGCGGCCGAGGCGGCAGCGGCGAAAATGCGCGGGCCGAAGGCGGCGATGCCGGTCGGAAGCGGGCCGACGCTCATCGAGGCGATCGGACGGCGTGTCGCGAGATCGATTGTATCGATCCGCCCGTTGCGATCGTCGGCGACCAACAGCAGATGCCCCGACTCGGCAAGCGCAAGATGCATCGGCTCGGGGTCGTTTCCGGGAAGCGAGATGCCGGGGTGAAGCTGCGTGAGCCCGCCGTCGGCTGCAACGGCGAAGAGCGCGACCTTTCCGGAGCGCGCCTCCGAGGCGGCAAGGAGCGTCCGCCCGGGCTGAGCGGGATCGGGCAGCGCGATCAGCCCGCCGATCGCCTCGCTCCGGGAGCCGGCATTGGCGGTACGAGCGACGACCTGCATCGTTCGCGTATCGATCGTGCGCAGCAGGACTCCGCCGCTCGCGGCTCGCCCCCCAACGACGGCGAATCGTCCCCCCGGTATCAGCGCAAGGGTGGTGACGTTCGCGCCGATCGCGACGCTCTTCCCGACCGGAGCGACGATACGCCCGCTCGGCAGGATGGCCACGAAGGGCAGATTGGGGTGCGGTATACCTGCCGGGCGATTCCCGGCGGGGGCGCTATAGAGGCGGGTAGCAGCGGGCGCGGCGCCCAGCAAAACGGCGGCCAATGCCGCCGCGATGAGAGAACGGAGTTGCACCCCGGTAGGCTACGGATGAGGGGCGGCGATGCCCTCCCTTTTTCCGATTATGGGAGCGCGGTCGACGGGCTCCCGTCCCCTACGGCTTATCGAGGCGGTAGCCGATGCCCCGGACGCTGGCGATCTCCAGCGGCGCCGATATCTCGCCGATTTTCTTCCGCAGGGCGGCAATATGGACGTCGACGACGCGCGTCGGCACGCCGGAGGTATCGTTCCACACATGCTGGAGAATCTGCGCCCGCGTGAGTAGCCGTCCCTCTGCCTCAGCCAAGAACCAGAGCAATCGAAACTCCAGTGCGGTGAGCGTCACCGTGGTCGATCCATGCACCAACGCGTGTTGGTCGCGGTCGAGAATGACTTCACCGACGCGCAATTGCGAGTCGAGTTCGCGCATCGCGACCGAGCGATCGCGGCGGCGAAGAAACGAGGCGACGCGAGCGACGAGTTCGTTTCCCGAGAACGGCTTCGTAATGTAATCATCGGCGCCGAGCCCGAGCCCCAAAAGAATATCCTGTTCGCGCGTATGTCCGCTCACCATGAGGATATAGCAGTTTTGCGTGTTGCAAAGCGAGGTGCAGACATCGAGCCCGGAGATGTCGGGGAGGCCGACGTCGAGCACGACGACATCGGGACGCTGATCGGCTGCAATCTCCAGCCCTTCAACGCCCGACCCAGTTACCCGTACCTCGTATCCGGCGCGTTCGAGAACGCTACGTTCGAGAGCTGCGACGTCGTCATCATCTTCTATGACGAGAATGCGTCCCTGCGGCATGGTTCCTCCGACTTCAAGTTCGGGAAACGATTACGAGCGATTAGACCAGCGTCTGAGCGCTCTCTTCGTCATTGATTACGAGAGTACGCCGTGCGACGCCTTCCTCGATAGCCGCCTCGCCGACGGCCTTCGCGACCGCCCCGACGACGCGCTGGTCGAAGACACTGGGGATCACGTATTCGGCGTTCCGCTCCTCATCGCTGACCATCTCCGCGATCGCCCGCGCCGCCGCGAGTTTCATCCCTTCGGTAATGCGACTCGCCCGGACGTCGAGCGCCCCGCGGAAGATGCCCGGAAAGGCCAAGAGATTATTGACTTGATTCGGAAAATCGGAGCGTCCGGTCGCGATGACCGTGGCGACGGGTGCCGCCGCATCGGGCATGATCTCCGGCGTGGGATTCGCCATCGCAAAAACGATCGGGTCGCGCCCCATCGTCGCGATATCTTCGGGCTGCAGCACCCCGGGGGCAGAGACGCCGATGAAGACATCGGCACCCTTCAACACCTCGGAGAGCGTACCGCGGCGATTTTCGCGGTTGGTGTTCTCGGCGAGCCAGCGCCAATGGGGATTATCGTATCGGTCGCTCCGATTGAGCGCTCCGACGCGGTCGACGGGAATGACGTCGCGCACCCCTGCACCGAGTAGCATTTTAATCGTCGCAGTTCCTGCGGCACCGCTGCCCGACACGACGACCTGCAGGCTCGAGAAATCCTTTCCGACCACTTTCGCCGCATTCATCAATGCGGCAAGAATGACGACCGCCGTCCCGTGTTGATCGTCATGCATCACCGGTATATCGAGTCGCTCGATCAATTTTTGTTCGACCTCGAAGCAACGCGGCGCCGAGATATCTTCGAGATTGATACCGCCGAAAACAGGAGCGATACGAACGACCGTCTCGACGATTTCGTCGACATCCTTCGTATCGAGACAGATCGGGAAAGCGTCGATATCGGCGAACTGTTTGAAGAGCATCGCTTTGCCCTCCATCACCGGCAGCGCTCCGAGCGGCCCGATATCGCCGAGCCCCAACACCGCAGTGCCATCGGAGACCACCGCGACTGAGTTCCGTTTGATCGTCAGCGCAAATGCTTTGCTCGGGTCGGCGGCGATCGCCATCGAAACGCGCGCGACACCAGGCGTATAGACCGTCGAGAGATCTTGGCGGGTTTTTACCGGGATTTTCGGCTCGACGCGGATTTTTCCACCAAGATGCGCGAGGAAGGTCGAATCGGAGATACTGATGATGCGCGCATCTTCGATCGCTTCCACGCAGCGACGGACATCGTTGCCGATCTGCTCGGAGCTGACGTTCACCGTGACATCGCGGATGACGCGCGAACGATTCACCGACCGCATATCGACCGCCGCGATAACGCCGCCGGCATCGCCGATCGCCGTGGCGAGTACGCCGAATGCGCCGGTTTCATTCGGCATTTCGACACGCATGATGAGCGTAAAACTTATTGCAACTTGCGCCACGACTTCGATCCTCCTAATGTGCGGGTGATGATCCGCTTACTTGCATCTCAGCTACCCGGAAACTCGGAGAGGCGATCGATCCGTCGAATTTGAGATCGTTTGCGACGGCGTCTATGCCTGCCAGCATCTCGGGGAACGGGGCTGCTATCGTGAATTCTTCTATTGGTTCTGCTAATTCACCATTGCATATCGCAATTCCGCGTGCGCCCCGGCTATAAAGCCCCGATGCATGTTCGGTAGCGAAGCCGATCGTTTCCAAAACCAGGATACCCTGCTTCGTCGATGCGATCAGTTCCTCGAGGCTCGCGCTCCCCGGTGCCAGGAAAAAGGTATTCGGCCCGATTCCTCCGGCAACGGCGTTGCCGGTGCTTTTCGCTCCTAAGCGCCGTGCGTAGTAGGCGTCGAACAGGAACGATCGGAGGATGCCGCGCTCGAAGACGGGCGTGCGCTGCGACGGCGTTCCTTCGGCATCGAAGGGCGAGGAGCCCAGCGCGCCGGGAATTGTGCCATCGTCGAGGATCTCCACTAAATCGCTGCCGATCCGCTCTCCGGTTCGTCCCGCGAGCCACGAATTTCCGACTGCGACGTTTGCGGCATTGCACGCCGAAAAAATATCGTCGAGTACCGACGCCGCAACCTCCCGGTCGAAGAGGATCGTCGTCGTCTGCGTTCTGGGTTTCGTCGCTCCGTAAAAAGCGACCGTTCGCCGCACCGCTTCGCGAGCGATTTCATCGGGAGTATCGACGCGAGAAAGAAACCGCGCGGCGCTGCCGTAATGCGCGGTGCGTTTATAGGCGCCATCGCTTGCGACCGGCGAGGCCGAGATACCGACCTGCGTGCCGCGATAACTTCCTACCATGCCGCGAGAGTTTGCAAGCGCGAGCGTCACGCATGCATCGCTATAATGCGAACCGTTGCTATTATCGATGCGCCGATCCGCCTCGCGAATCGAACGTTCGACGCTCCGAACGTCGTCGAGGCGCTCGTCATCGCGGCGTTCTTCGATTTTGCGATCGAAAAGATCGAGATCGCGGCTTGGGAGGCTCTGCGGATCGGGAAGTCCCGCAAAGGGATCGACTCCGGCAAAGCGTGCTTGCTCCAATGCGGTTGCAACGCCAGACCGGATCTCGTCGTCGGTCCAATGCGTTCCGACGAGCATCGCTTTCCGCTGCTCGATGAAGAGTCGCATCGAGAGGCTGCGGCCCTCCGAAAAATCGAGTTGCGTGACGCGCTCGCCGCGCGCCGAAGCGTTAAAGCGACGCGCGAGAACGATGCGCGCTTCCGCCTCGCTCGCCCCCATCGCCATGGCGATTTCGACTGCGCGTTGCGCTCGCTCCCGCGCCTCCGCCTCACGCACTTGCCGTACCACCGAGGCTCATCGCCGAAATTTTTACCGTCGGCATACCGACCCCGACGGGAACGTGCTGACCGCCCTTGCCGCAGGTGTAATGCCGCCGGGCTAAGCGCGCATCGTTACCGACGGCGGTGACCTTCGTCATCGCATCGGGGCCGTTACCGACGATCGTTGCGTTTTTTACTGCCGCGCCGAGGCGTCCGCGCTCGATCCGATAACCTTCGGCGATCATAAAAACGAAATCTCCCTTCCCTATGTCGACCTGCCCGCCGGCAAATGATTTTGCATAAATGCCGTTTTCAACCGATGCGATCATCTCTTCAAGATCTGCATCGCCGGGCGGCATATAGGTATTGCACATTCGAGGTTGCGGCAAATGGCGAAACGATTGTCGTCTTCCATTACCGGTGGAGCGCATTCCCATCAAACGCGCGTTGAGCTCGTCGTGCAAATAACCGCGTAATATACCGCCTTCGACGAGCACTGTATGGCCGCACGGCGTTCCCTCGTCGTCGAACGACGTACTTCCGCGTTCTTCGGGAATATCACCGTCATCGTATATCGTGACGAGTTCGCTCGCGACGCGTTCGCCGATTCTCCCGCTATAGAGAGAGACGCCTCGGCGATTGAAATCGCCCTCCAACCCATGCCCAACGGCCTCGTGCAACAGCACGCCGCCCCCGCCGGCACCGAGCAATGTTTCGAACTCACCAGCAGGAGCCGGGCGCGCGTCGAGGTTCACCAGCGCAATCCGCGCCGATTCACGGGCGATCTGCTCCGGAGTCATCGATTCGAAAAATGCAACCGAAGTTCGTCCGCCATCGGCGCAATAGCCGGTTCCGCGTTCTTTCCCGCGCCGCGCGATGCACTGCACGCCCAAAGTAACCAACGGCCGCCGGTCGTACCGGAAGAACCCGTCGCTGCGCGCGATCCAGAGTTCTTGCAATTCGTCGACGACGTGCGCGTTGACATCGGCGATTTGGGAATCGTCGGCGCGCGCCGCGCTCTCCGTTCGTTCGAGCAGCGCCGCCAACTCGCGAGGAGCGGCATTCTCGCTTCGGCTGCGGTCGTAGAGCCGGTCGCTCGAGCGCTCGAGCGATCCGATTTGCGCGGAGCGCGAGGAACCTTCCGCGGTGAGGCGCGCTATCGCCGCCGCTCGCGAAGCAGCCTCCAGCAGACGCTCTTCGGTGATTTCCTCGGTGTACGCGTAACCGGCGGACTCGCCGACGACCACGCGCACTCCCGCGCCGAAAGTTTGCGAAAGCGCGGCTTCGTGAATCGCGCCCTCTTGCAGCGTCATGCGAACGTTCGATCGTCGCTCGCAAAAAATATCGGCAAAGAGGCCGCCGTCGCGCAAGGCGCGGTCGAGAACACGCTGCGCGCTCTGCGCGGTAAGCGGATCGTCGGTCACGATACTCTTACATCAACGAGAGCGCTTCAACGCTGCGGCGCATCGATCTATCCGGATCACCCGGCGAGCCGTTAACCAAGAACGCAAAAATGACCTCTCCGTGCCGACGCGTCCGCACGTATCCTTCAAGCGAAGATGCGTCGTCGAGATGCCCCGTCTTCGCGCGCACGCGACCGTCGGCGGGGCCGAAATCGATACCCTGTAACGTCCCGTCAAGATCGGCACGCGCCAAGAGCGGATCCAGATCGTATGCACCGGTACCCCGCGTTCGCAAGAGAATGGTCGCCAGCGTTCTCGCCGCGACGCGATCGCCGTGGCTCAATCCCGAGCCGTCGAGCAACTTCATTCCCGGCATCGGGACGTGCATGCGTCGGAGCAATGCCCGTTCGGCACGAACGCCGTCGGTGACGTTTGCACGCCCGTAGAGCCGCAGAGCGACCGCACGCAGCAATTGTTCGGCATAATGATTATCCGACTGCACCAACATGTGTCGCTCGAGATCGCGTAACGGCGCCGAGCGATGGTTCCACCATACCGCGGCGGTGAGCGGCGCGCGGCGAACGAGCGTTTGCGTCCCCACGGAAATGCCCGCGCGCACCAGCGCCGCGCGCAAGACCGCGGCAGCGTGACGATTGGGATCACCGACGGGTACCGACTCGACGAGATTGCCGTCGACGGAGAGCGCAGAGGTCGGCGCTTGATAGGGGGCGCCGTCGTTCTCCGGGTTCCAGTGTGGGTTGATCTCCGCACCGAGGCTTGCACTCGGGTCGACCGCGATACGCGCAACACTCGTGACGCCCGCAGCGCGCAGCGCGCGCGCAGCATCCCGCAAATCGCTTGAACGCAGGCTCGGGTCACCCGAGCCGACCGCCCAGAGCGTTCCGATCTTCGCGGTGCTGCGATAGCGCGCGCGCGCGACGAGGAGCGTTGGGAAACGAAAGTTTGGCCCGAGTACGCGCAACGCCGTCTCGGCAACGATGATTTTCTGCGCTGAAGCCGGTGCAGCGGTACTCTCGGCACGATCGGCAAAAAGCGTGTGTCCGCGTTCGTCGAGAACGAGGAGGCTATAGCGATGCGCTCCCTGCAGCGACGGCGCGAAGAGCCGCGCGATCTTGCGCGCAATCGCGGCACGCGCTGAGGCGCTCCACGGAACGAAACGCTCGGGAGGGTGAACGGGGATAGGCGTCGCGCGAGCGATGCTCAGCGGCGCGGACGGAGGCGCTTCGGGCTTGCGAAGCCCCGCAGAGACAAGAACGATCGAAGCGTACGCAGCAAAAAGCAGCGTCGCTACGATCGCTATGCGCTTACGGAGTTTCGAGAGCCGCGATTCGCTCGGTGATCTTCTTCTGCTCTTCACGCAACCGGTCGATATCTTCGCGTAAATGCACCACCTGAGCGGGAACGCGTAGCCCGTCTCGGATCGTCATCGCAGCCTCGGCGGCATCGCGACGCGCGCGTCCGTCGTGCGCGCTTCTTGCCAACCGATCGAGCGCACCGAGCGCGCGGGCATCGCCCAACCCCTCGAGCGTCGAGATAGCGGCGAGTTGCACCAAAAATGCTTCATCGTCGAGCAAGGCGACGAGCGCGTCGATCGCCGCGAGACGTTGTGTCTCGACGAGTTCGCCGGCCCGTCCGAGCGCAGCGACTGCCGCGCGCCGAAGCCCTTCATCGCGACCGAGCGCCGATGCAGCCAGGATCGCCGGAAAGGCCCGAGCGTCGGCAAGTTCTGCCAAGCCGCGCACTGCGCCGGCCTCGATCGTTCCATTCCAACTCTGCTGTTCGGAGAGCGCGACCAAGAGATCGAGCGCGCGTGGGTCGCGCGTCTTGCCGAGTGAATGCGCCGCCGCCGCGCACACGAGATACGAAGCATCCTCGCGCGAACGAACGATCAGCGCATCGGCGACGGAACTTTCGCGCCACACCCCAAGCGCATCGGCAACGGCGCGGCGCACCTTCGGATGCGCGTGCGCGAGCGCAGCGAGGAGGATATCGCGCGCCCAGGGAGCCCGGCTTGCGCCCAACATGCGCGCCGTTTCGGCGAGCACTCCCCAGAACGGTTCGCGCTGAAAAGCCGCGGCGAGCGCGGCGCGTGCCGCACTTCCTTCGTCGCGCACGAGTTCGTCTGCGGCACGAATTCGCGCGATCGGGTCCGGATCGGCGGCGAGAACATTCACCGCCGCACTCGCACCGAGCGCGAAGCGTACCTTGCCGAGAATCCCCGCGCCCGGATCGATGCGGATTAACTGCGGTTCGCGCGGGCACGGAATAACGAAGCGCTCGTTCTGCCGCTCGACCTGCAACGTCAAACGCTGCTCGCCGCGGATCGGCTCGCTTCCCGCATCGCGGAGCAGCGTCGGCGGTACTTCCTCGCAGAGTCCGACCGCGAGATCGAACGGAAACGGTGGGTGATCGTCATCGATCTGCTGCTCTTGATCCACAGCAATCGTTACTGCCGAGCGCTTCGCGTCCCACGACGCCGTAATCTTTACCTCGGGATGTCCGGCCTTCATTACCCAACGGTCGAAGAAGCCGCGCATGTTGCGCCCCGTGCTTTCTTCAATGGCGCGCACGAGATCGATCGTTTCCACATTTCGCTCTGCATTCTGCGCAACGTAATGACGAATCGAACGCCAGAAACGTGCCTCCCCGAGATCGCGCCGCAGAATGTGCAGCACCGTTGCACCTTTTTCGTAAAGGTGTCGATCGAATAGTTCGATCGGATCGCGAAAGCGATTGCAGACGATCGGGCGACGATAGCGTGTCGCATCTTCGTCGAGATATCTCGAGAGGCAGCCGAGGTGATGATAGAGATATTCATCGTATCCGAGATCGCGCTCGAACCAGACGCCTTCGAAGAACGTCGCGAACCCTTCGTTCAACCACGCATGCGCCCAGTCGCGACATGTAAGGAGATCGCCGAACCATTGGTGCGCAAGCTCATGCGCGGCAAGAAAATCTGCCGAGTAATCGATCGCGGCGCGCTCGTCGTAAAGCACTCGTTCCGTCTGGGTTGTCGCCGACGTGTTTTCCATGCCGCCGAAAATAAAGTCGCTCACGGCGATCTGCGAGTATCGTGCAAACGGATACGGCGTGCCGATGCGCTCTTCAAAAAGATCGATCATCGCCGGCGTTTTTCCGAATGCGCGGCGCGCATCGTCGGCGCGTCCCGGTAATGCATAAAGGAGGACGGGAACCTTCGCTGCTCCGGCGGTGCCGAGATCGATCTCATCGAACGGCCCGGCGACCATCGTCATTAGGTACGTGCTATGTTTGGTCTCTTGCCGATAGCGAAAGAGGCTCTTCCCGCCTTCGTCGCGTCGCTCGACCAATTCACCGTTTGCAAGCGCGAAGAGCCCTGCATCGACGACGATCGTCGTTTCGGTCGGTTGTTTGGCGTGCGGATAATCGAGACAGGGAAACCAATAACGCGCGTTTTCGTCTTGGCTCTGCGTCCAACAATGCGCGACTTTCTGTGGGTACGCTGCGCTCGGGGCAATAAAAAAAAGTCCGGCGCGCGGACGCGTCGCGCGATAGACGACACTCACCTCGCAGCGTTCGCCCGCCGCAAGCACCGGGTCAAATTCGATCTCTAAGCGACCGTCACGCGCGCGATAGATCTGCGGCCGGCCATTTTTCGTGACCGAACTCACCGCGAGATCGACTGCGTCGAATGCTAAGCGTTCGACGGGCTCGTCGAGCGCGCGCATGCGAGTGGTGCAGACACCGTCGAGTACCGCCTCTGCTAAACGCGGCTCGAGTGTGAGCAGGATCTCCTCAACTTCAACGGTTTTATCGGGACCATATCGATCGCGCGCTCCCGGCAAAGCAAAGGCACGGTGGGCGTCGTCGATACGCTGTGCGAAAGTCATCCCGGCATATTTCGCTCGTACGGCCCCTGGAGTCCCCCCGTTACCGGAAGAACGACGCCGGTGATGAAATCGCGCTCGGCGGCGACGAAGAAGCGCACCGCATCGAGCACGTCTTCGTAGGAACCCGTGCGGCCGACAGGATTGGCTGCCGTTCGCTTGCGCGCTTCCGCGCGCTCGAGCGACTTTTCGCGGATATCGCCGGGCTCGATCGCGTTGACGGTGATGCCGCTCGGTGCAACTTCGGCCGCAAGCGTACGAAGCAACGAGACGAGTGCGCTCTTCGCCGCCGCATGCAAGCCAAGTCCCGGCGCCGGAGCGCTCTGCGCGGAGCCGTTCATACCGAAGGCGACGATCCTTCCGAATCCTGCTTCGCGCATGGCCGGAAGGACGGCCCTCGCCGCAAGCCACGCGCTCCGCACGTTGCCGTCGAACATCGCGCGATACGCCGCTTCGTCGGAACGCTCGAGCGCTGCGAATTGCAGCGGCCCGACCGCGTGTACCAACGTATCGAATGGGCCGTGTTCGCGCACGCAGCGATCGAGTGCGCTGGCGATTTCGCTCGCATCGGCGAGAAAATCGATCTGGGTTGCACTCGCAATCGCCCCGACGGCGCGGATACGCGCGAGGGTTTCCTCCGGGGAACTCTCCCGCCAGGTGATCGCGACGCGTGCGAAGCCGTCGCCTGCGAGCCCCGCGGCGATTCCCGCTGCGAGCCCGGAGGCAGCTCCTGTGATGAGGACCGATCGTCCGTTAATTCGTTGCACCTACCGGAGAGAGTTCGGCGCGCACCGCACGGCGATCCGCTCGCCGCTCGAGCGCACCCATCCACGTGTTATAGATCATCGGCACGAGAAAGAGCGTGAGCACGAGCGAGGAGAGGAGACCGCCGATGATCACTGTGCCCATGGCTTGGCGCCATTCCGCCCCTTCGGCGAATCCGAGTGCGAGGGGCAACATACCGAAGATCATCGCCGCCGTCGTCATAAGAATCGGGCGGAATCGCGTTGCAGCGGCTTCGAGTACCGCCTCACGTACGCGCATGCCGCGCTTGCAGAGCGTATTGGAATAATCGACAAGGAGAATGCCGTTCTTCGCAACCAGCCCAAAGAGCATCACGATTCCGAGCATCGAAATAATATTGAGCGACTGACCGAGCTCGCCCGGGAGATGCCCCATGAATGCGAGCAGAATCAACGCGCCGACGATGGCAACCGGAACCGAGAACATCACGATGAGCGGTTCGAGGAGATTGCCGTAGAGAATCACCATCAACAGATAGACGAGGCCGAACGAGGTCAGAAGGGCGATTCCCATATTTACCAGCGTTTCGGAAAGAAACTGCGTATCCCCCTGCGCCTTCAGGTGCACTCCGGGCGGCAAAAAGCCCGGTTCGTGCAATTTTTTCTCGAGCGGCGCGACGACCGCGCCGAGCGCGTAGCCCGGTAATATATCGCCCAAGACGTTGACGACGCGCTGGCGATCGTAGCGTTCGATCTTCGTCGGCGCTTTCTCCCAACGGAAGCGCGCGAGATCACCCAAGGGAATCAACGCGCCATCGGAGGCGCGCACCTTCACGTTCTGGAGTTGCGCGAGCGTACTGCGATCGGCCTTCGGGAACTGCACGTAGACGTCGATGAGACCATTGGGAGTGCGCACGCGCGTTGCTACCGCGCCGGCGATTGCGATGCGCGCCGCTGCGGCGGCCGCGGCAGGCGAGACGCCGAGCAGTATCGCCTTCCCGCGTTCGATGGCGACCCGAAGTTCGGGCGCAGCGACTTCGGCGGAGGTCTGTACGTTCACCGAACCCTTCGTCTCTCGCAAGACGTTCGCGATTTTTTCAGCGGCGGCATCGATCTCGTTGTCGGGGCCGAGTACGGCATAGAATATCGGCTGTCCGCTCCCGCTGCCGGTATCCGCGCCGACCTGGAAGTCACCGCCCGGAGCCAGCGCAGCGAGTTTGCGAATCTTCGCGACCGTTGCGTTGGTATTACCTCGGTCGGCAGCGTGCATGTTCGCATCGAGTTGCGCGTAATTTCCGCCGGTGAGCGAGCCCCAGCCCGAAGGCATACGCCCGACCGTTGAACTTACCGACTTCACGCCGGGGAATTTCATAATCGCTCGTTCGATTGCATCGACGCCTTTCGCGGTAACACCGATCGGCGTGCCCGGCGTGTATGCCAGCGTCATGCGGATGTGTCCAGTCTGTTCGGCGGGAACGAAATCGAAGTTAATCCCTCCCAGTGCCGTCATCGCCAGCGCAAGCACCGGCGGGATAACGAGCGTCGCTACGGCTGTGGCACGATGCGAGCCGAGGGTCGAAATACCGCGCAACCACGGGCGTACGTGCACGCGTTGCCGCAAGAAGGCCGCAAAGCCGTAGGCGCCGAGCGTACCAAGCACGATGACGGCGTCAATGCCGATGGCGTTTTTCCCGTTACCGACCAACGAGAGGGCGTTGATCAGCAACACCGCGCAGACAAACGCAACGAAACGTCCGTGCCGCAGAGCGGCAGGCAGCAGTCGCGTACGATAGAGATCGAGCACCGAATTATAGCGATGCACGAACAAATTCAGCAATAAGAGTGCGAGCGCAAAGACGCCGAACACGTTGAGGATCGTCGCGCGAAGTAGCGCTCCGGCAGCGAACAGGACGACAGCGGCGACAAAGACCGAGAGATGCGCGCGCCGTGTATCGAGCGCAGCGAGCCAACGCGGCGGCTCTTTTTCGACTTTTTTGACGCTCCAGAACGCCGCCAGCATCGGCGTGAGCGTAAAGGAGACCAGCAGCGAAAAAAGCGTCGCAATGACGACGACTGCGGCATACTCTTTGAGATACGCCCCGACGATGCCCGGCAAGAACGCAATCGGTAAAAAGACGACGACATCGACCATCGTAATAGCGATCGCTGCGCCGCCGATCTCGGTGCGGCCATCGATAGCCGCGGCGTGGGAATCTTTCCCCATCGCCCGGTGACGCGTGATGTTCTCCAGTACGACGATGGAGTCGTCGACGAGAATACCGATAATCAACGCCAACCCCATCATTGACATACTGTCGATGTGAAAACCGAACGCCTTCATCAGCACGAAGGTCGACAAGATGGAGGTTGGGATCGAGATCATCACCACCGCTGCGTTGCGCCACGCATGGAGAAAGAGCATCATCACGATCGCCGTCAGCACGACCCCTTCAAAGAGCGATTGCCAGACGCCGATCAAGGACTTTTGCGTAAAGTCGGCGGGGGCCTCGATTTCGTGAAAACTCACCTGCGGAAATTGCTTTTCGATTTCCTTGATATGCTCGCGAGCCACCTGCGTCGTCGTTATTTCATCGGCGCCGATTGCGCGCCCCAAACTTACGTAGAGGCGCGGCTGGCCGTTGTAATGCGAGATCATTCGCATTTCGACGTGCCCGTCATCGACGCTCGCGACATCGCCGACGCGAAGATTTTTATTGCTTGCACCGGGAATGACAAGCGGAATACCGGCAATATCGCTCGCGCGGTCGATCCCCGAGCGAATGGAAACGGTCGCTTCGCGCGTGGGTTGTTCTAAGAGGCCGCCGGGGAGATTCGCGTTATTTCCGGAGACGGCGTTAAAGACATCACCGAGCGTTGCACCGAGTCCATCGAGTGCGGCCGGATTCGGCCGCACGTTGAATTGCCGCGTTGCGAGGCCATAGACGTCGACCGTTTGGACGTTGGGAATCTCTTGCAGCATCGGCTCGATCTGATTCGTGGTGAGATCCGCGAGTTGCATCGGCGAGAGCGTCGAGGAACTCAACGCGAGGTCGAGCAGCGGCTGCGAGGCGCCGTTCCGCTCGACCGAGGGTGGATTCATATCGGCGGGCATGTAGATACGCGCGGTATCGACGCGACGCTGAACGTCGATGGCGGCGATATCGAGATTGGTTCCGAGTCTGAAGCGCACTACGACGACGGCGCTCCCTTCCTGCGTCGTCGCCGTCACCCGATCCATATTTTGGGTTCCGACGAGTTGATCTTCAATCGGTTTGACGACCAACTTTTCCATCGTCTGCGGTGAGGCACCGGGATATCCGGCGGCAACGATCACCAACGGGTAATCGGTTCCCGGCGGATCCGCGCTGCGACCGATCTGGAAAAACGCGAAAATCCCGGCGACGGCGAGCGCAACGAAGATCGCCGCGGTGACCATCGGCCGGGATATTGCAAAACGGGTCAGCCACATACGCCTTCACTCCTTGCCTGCACGGATGCGCCCAGGCGCTTCGCTGCGTACTACGCTGAAAGAACCGGCGGAGTTTCAGCCCTGCGGAAGTGTCGGCTCCGCTCCGGAGAGCAGGGCGCGCCGTTCTACCAAGGCCTTTCGCAGCACCGTCAGCTCTTCCTCAAATGCGCCGAAGGCCCCGTCGCTCTCCACCGCTTCGGGCGTTACCGCATTCGCCCGTTCGAAGAGCGCGGTCGCGGCACTCATAAGCCCCACGTCGAATGCGACCAAGCGATGGAGCGTCGGTAACTCGTCGCGAAGTCGCGACCAAATTGGGTCGGCACCCGGGACCTCGAGGGTGAGGACCGACGAGCCTGCCGCATCAAGCCGCGCGGAAAGATCGTGAAGCGCCTTGACGCGCCGCATGGCATCGGCGGGTGGAAACGGCTGCTCGCGGGTTGCCGGGGGAATGTATCGCTCGCGATAGCGAGTTTCGAGTTTTCGTAGAGAGGCCGCAGCGTCGGCGAGCAAATTGGAGACGCGTTCGCGCACGAGCAGATCGTTTGCCCGTGCTTGATTGCGTGCGTCGTAAAAATTGAAGCCGAAACCGCTGAGCGCGACTTGCGC
>JAJXVC010000231.1 GCA_021782295.1 bacterium
AGAACCCATAGGTGATGTGTCGCTGGAGCGCAGGTGCGAGTTGAAGGTGCTCGAGTGTATAGACCGTTGCCAACCAGGGCGTGACTGAATCGAAATAGCCGTTCGCCGAAAAAACGCGGAGGTGCGGATTGTAGGTCATTGCTTGCGCGAGATCCGGGGCGGTGTTGAGCGGCAACCAACCATCGTGCATGAAGTTCCACGGGCCGCTCTTAGCGATGGCAGCGTACGCGCCCATCCGATAACGTAACGGCGTTCGATAGTGAAGATCGTTGCGGAGGTAAACGTTCGAGAGCGAGTAGAAGGCGGAGTCGATCGACGCGTCGCTCGCTTCCAAGCTCGGTTGCATCTCAGCGCGATCGAGCGTGTAGAGTTGATAGCGTGAGTCGTAGATGCCTTCGGTCTTGCCTTGCGCGCGGCGAAATTCGGCGATATACCGTTGTGCCGGAATGCGCAAGTTTGAATGGCGGATGTACGATGCCGGAATTGCCAAATAATGGGAGAGTTGCCCGACCATCGCTGCGCGCGCTGCCGGCGAAAGCGTTGCGCCGCGGTTCAGCGCTTCGCGATAGGGCCCCATGGCGAAGCGTTTGACCTGTTGCATGTAGGCGTTGAGGTTACGGTTCGCACCCGGTACGGCGTGGTAGTACCATGCCGTCGCCGCTTCCGTCGCGAAATCGAAGACATACTGCCAGTCGTCGGTGTCCGCGCCTCCATAGATATTGGTCGCGGCGAGATTATAGTTCAAAATCGACGACTGCAGAACGATACCGTCGATTGAAACCGCGTGATTCTGTAGATAATTGACGAGCATCGCGGTTCGCGGAGTCCCGTACGATTCGCCGTAGAGAAAGCGCGGAGAGTTCCAACGATTGAATTTCGTCAAATAGCGTTCGATGAACTGGGCGAACATCTTCACGTCGTTATCCGAGCCGAAGACCTTCTTGGCGTCGGCGCCGGGCCAGATGCGCCCATATCCGCTCGCCGGCATATCGACGAAAACGAGATCGGTGGTGTCGAGTAGCGTATCGGGGTTGCTCACCAGGTGGTACGGCGGCGGGGGCGTGATGCCGCCGTCGGCGGCGATTGCCGCGCGCATCGGTCCCCAGGAACCCATGCGCAGCCAGATCGTCGAACTGCCCGGTCCACCGTTGTACAGAAAGGTGATCGCGCGATCGTTCGGGTTCTCACCGTTGCGCGTGAAAGCCGTGTAGAACATCGTCGCCAACGGTTTTCGGCCGGCGCCGCGCAGCACGATCGTTCCGGCGCGTGCGGTATAGGCGAGTCGTTTACCGTCGAGCAGCATGCTGTGCTCGGTGACGGCGTCGGGGACGCGCGTCCACGCCGGCGACGGAGCGGGCTTGGACGGAGCAGCGGCAAGGGCGCCGGGGAAAAGCAGCAGCGCGATCGCCGCCGTAGCGCGTAGCGCTGTCATCGTCGGGTTATTCATTCCTAGCGGCCTCCCAGTGTCGCGGCGTACCAACGTTCGAGGTCGGCATGATAGTGCGCAAGCGCTTTCGGAGCGAGGTAAACCATGTGCCCCGATTTATAGAATCCGTAGGTGATGTTCTTGAGGAGCGCAGGGCGAACGTTGAGGTGGTCGAGCGCGAACTCCGTCTCGAGAAACGGTGTCGCGAAATCGTAGTATCCGTTCGCGGAAAATATTTGAAGGTGTGGATCGTAACTCAGCGCGTCGGCAAGATCGGGTGTAACGTCGGTCGTCGGATTGCCGCGATGAGTGTTGTTCCATCCGCCACCGGGTATTCCGTCGCTCGCGATAATGTTATAGATCTGCGTCCGGTACTGCAGCGTCGGGTCGTACTTGAGCGTGACGCGTAGATATTGGTTGATTGCCGTCGTATACGGGTAATCGATCGCGGCATCGGTGGGATCCCACCGCGGCTGGTTCTCGGCCCCGTCAGTGGTATCGGTCACGAAGCGTCCGTCGAGTCTTCCCGTTTCGAGCCCCTGATTGCGCAAAAGTTGGCTCTCGTAACGCCAATATGGAACGCGAAGGTTGTTGTTGCGAATAAAACGCTCGGAGAGCCCGGTATAGGCGTGCAGCTTGGCGACGACGGCATCGCGCGTCCGTTTTGAAAGTTGCGAACCCCGCGCTAACGCATTCAAATATTCATTGAGCGCGAAGGAGCTGACTTTTGCGACGAAGGGGCGTAGGTGCGCCGGCTGATGCGGTAGCGCATGGTGGTACCACGCGGTTGCCGCTTCGGTGGGAAGATAAAAAGCATAGGCCCAATCGCTTCCGCCGATCGGCGTCGCTCCGGTGACGTCGAGGCCGAAATTGAGAATCGACGACTGCAGGACGACGCCGTTGACGCCGACGCCTTTTTGCTGCAGATAATGCACGAGGGCCGCAGAACGCGTGGTTCCGTACGACTCGCCGTAGAGAAACTTCGGTGAGTTCCAGCGACCGAACGCGCTTGAATAGCGTTCGATGAACTGACCGAACGCGGCAACATCCTTGTCGACGCCGAAGAACATTTTCGGTGTTCCCGCGCCGACGATGCGACCGAAGCCGCTATCTGGCATATCGATGAAGACGAGATCGGTGACGTTGAGAAGGCTGTACTGGTTTTTGACGATCCGATAGGGCGGCCCGCCGAGGATCGTGCCGTCGCCGACTTCGACGCGCACCGGGCCCCACGAACCCATGTGTAACCACATGGAAGAGCTTCCCGGGCCGCCGTTATAGAGGAAGGTAACCGGGCGCTTTTCTGGGTTCGCTCCATTTTCCGTATACGCGACGTAAAACATCCGCAGTGTCGGTTGATGTTGCTCGTTGCGAAGGACGATGGTTCCGGCGCGGGCGGTATAGTGAATCGTTTTGCCGTCGAGGACGATCGCATGTTCGGTCACCTTATCGGGATAGAAATGCGCGTTTGACAACGTGGCGGTTTTGGGGTGGGCGGCATGGGGCGTCGCCGCAAGCGTAGCGAGCGGCACGCCCAGTGCGAGGGCGATACCCAACGATGCCGTCGGCAAGGAGAGATGTCGTTTCACGTCGATTCCTTCGCTCTGAATACGCTTGAAGATGTTTCCCGGGCTTCGAATATCGCTCGCGCGCACCCTCTCGTTCCAAAAGAAGTGCGCGCTTGCTTCACCGAAGCGAAGCGTCGAAACATCACCGAACCGAAGGGAACCGTCGAAAGTGGCTGCATCGATCGCACTCGTAGCGATGTGGGGAATCGTACTCCCGCTGTTGCTGGTCGTCATCGTGACGATCCGGCGTGGCGCTTGGAACATCGACATTGCATGCGGGGCACTTGGTGGGCTCGCGACGATTGCTTTCGTAAAACTCAGCGCGGCTCGGTTTTATGAACAGCGGCCGTTCTTGGTCGAACACGTGAAGCCGCTCGTCGCGCATGCTGCCGATAATGCGTTTCCCTCCGACCATCTCGCCGCCTGTGGATTGGCTTTCGGGTATCTTTGGCCCCGATCAAAAACGTTGGCCGTGCTCGCGTTGCTCGCCGCCGTCGCCATCGCCGCGGCGCGCGTACTCGCCCATTTGCACTATATACA
>JAJXVC010000232.1 GCA_021782295.1 bacterium
GGTTGCGCGCTCTCGCCCGCGCATGCGCTCACGCGCGCGCTCACCGAAGCGTTGCAGAGCCGCGTCGTCGATATTCAAGCAGCGCGCGAAGATATGCTGCGCGCCGACGAACCCAAAGGAATCATGGGCGATCACGCGCGCAGATTGAACGAAGTGCCGCGGGATCGCTGGTATCTCGATATCCCGGCCGAGCGCATTGCACTCGCCGATCTCCCCGACCGCGGCAGCGACGATATTGCGCAGGATCTTCGCATCACGCTTGCAGCCCTGCGTGACTACGGCACTCCCACGGTCGTCGCCGTCGATCTCTCGCCCCCCGATCTCCCCATCTCCGTTGTTCGAGCGATCGTACCGGGGCTTGAGAGCTTCATGATCGACGGCGTGATGCGGAAGCGTGCGCGCGCCCTGCTCAATCCGTTCGTGGTGGCCTGACGGTGCGCGGACAATCATTCATGGATGCGATCTTGCACGGCGCCGCACCGAACAACGAACAGATCGCTGCGTATTTAAGCGCATTCCATCAACGCATGCCGGGCATTACCAGCGAGATCATGCTGGGTTTACAAACGAATGAGGGCCGTACCTCGTACGAAGTCGTCGCCGATCGCATCGCCGCCGCGGAACCGCCGAACGTCCTCGACATCGGCTGCGGCGACGGCGAACTTCTTGCGGCAATACATTCCCGAAGCCCGCGCACCGCACTCGCGGGCGTCGATATCTCGGCAGAGGAACTCGCGCTCGCCGCCGCCCGGCTCGAACATCGCGAAGCCGATCTCCGGCTCGCATCGGCCGTGGAACTACCGTTTGCCGCCGGCACTTTTTCTGCAGTCGCCGCACATTTAGTCTTCATGTTGATCCCGCAAGTCAGTGCAGCATTAAGTGAGGTCTATCGCGTGCTCGCGGCATCGGGAACCTTTGCATTCTTATTGCCTCGCCCACCGAGACAGGCGACAAATTTGACCGTCCTGCTGGAAAAACTCACGCGCAAGGTTGCGATCCGCTACCCGGACTTTTCTCCTTTTTCAGTCGGCGACCGCGCGCTCTTCGAACGCTTCGGCATCGCCGATTTGCTCGATCGCGCGGGTTTCACGACGTTACCGACGTTCGACGATTTCGAGGTGCACGCCGCCCTTGACGGGGAATCGCTGTGGCGCGCGATCGCCGGGCGTTACGTGCTTGGTTCGCTCGACGAAGAATTGACCGCCGAACTACGAGCGATCGTCCAATCGGCCGCCGCGCGCGGAACGTTTGATTACAGCGAATCGCTGCGCCTGGTTTCGATCGTTCGCTAGCGGCGGAAATGTCCTTCGTCGTGGAGAACGGAGAGCGCGGACGCCGTTCGTAAATCGAGCGGCGGACAACTTGTATTGCTACCCTACCTCTGAAAGGATCGACTCGGAATGAATGACGTAGCCCGCCGCGCGGTTGCCGCCGGCTTTCTGCACGCCCTCCAAACCACACCCGCGCTCTTCGACGAATGGATGAAGACCGCGAAAGACGACGCCGCAGCAATCGGCGCGCTCGTTGCGCGGACGTTCGGCCTCGCGCAGATTCCCGATGCCGACGATCTCCACGCGATGGCGCATCACATCGCCGAACATCTATCGAGCTCGGTGAGCGCCCTTCAGGCTGCAAACGCTGCAGCGCCGAAAACCGTAGGGTTCGTTTTCCTTATGCAGCACTAACGTTACGAACATACCAGGCGGCGAGCTGCGCGCGCGAGTTCGCCGCCGTCTTTCCGAAGGCATTCGCGATATGCCCCTCCACCGTGCGCTCGCTCAACACCAGCCGCTCCGCGATCTCGCGATTACTCAGGCCATCGGCAACGAGCGCAGCGATCTCGCTTTCGCGACGCGAGAGCATCTTCACCGCATCGCCCGATGCATGGCCGCGCTCTGCAACATCGAGCAGGTGCGCGGCGAGAAATGGGCCCCCGAGTTTCTGGAGTTCTTCGGTTAATGTCGCGTGCTCGCCGTCGTCGCGTTTGTGACGGAGGGCACGGCTTGCATGGAGTTGTGCCAAACGCGCCATCGCCTGCGACCACCGCTGACGATCCATCCGCAGGGCACCCGACGCGATGCGGCCGAGCATTTCGTTGTCGCCGAGCCGCTGCGCAGCGATACTCGCAACGACCGGAATCGGAAAGAGATCGAGTGGGAGAGCGCGCCGCTCCATCGCCGTCATCGCAAGTTCGAGTACCGCTCGCGCTTGCTCGCGCCGCTTCGTCGCATAGAGCGCGGCAAACGCGCAGGCGATCGGGAGGAACGTGAAGTTTTGCTCCTCACTGAGAAAGCGAACCCCTTCGCTTTCGACAATCGCTTCGAGTCGGCGCGGCAGCGCACGCTCGCCGATCGTTGCTGCACTCGCCGCGAGGCCGACGAGAGCGCGCCCGGCGTAGGTCCCGGCAACGGCGAGCAACGAGTCGTGTACCTGCGCGATTGCATCGTCGAGCTGACCGGTCGCTATTTCGGTGAGCGCGCGCTCGCAGAGAACCGGAAAACTGCCGACAAGCATGGGGTGGACGACCGCCCGCCCGCTAGGCCCTTCCGAATAGATTCTCAGCAAAAAATGAACCGTCGCCGGCATGATTGCCGCCGCAGGGGGAGCGCCGCTATCATCAACTGCTAGCGGCGGAAGCGCGACGGGCGTGTCGCCGCCTCGGCCGATTACCATGGCATCGAGCGCTTTCATCTGCACCCCGACAAGCGGAGAGGCGAGCGCCTCCTCCGGGAACATCGCCCGCGCGCGGAGATATGCCGTTTCTTCGAACTCGACAGCCGCCGCCATCATGCGCGACGCACTAACGGCGGCCGTCACTGCCGGGTGCGCCTGCGGATCGTCGAAGCGCGAACAGAGCTCCTCAAAACGATCGCGCGCTCCCGTGTGCCAGGTCGAGGCCAACAACGCCCCGACAAGCTGCACGCCGCGTGGATCGCGGGACGGCTGTTGTAATCGCGAGAGCGCCTCGCGCGAAACGTCGAGGCTGTTGCGTTCGTCTCCGAGAGCGTTGTAGATTCTCGACAGCGACGTACTCGTCGCGAGGAAGGCGTCGTCGTCACTTGCGACGAGCGGCAAGTAGCGAGCAAGCGCGCTCGCCTGCAGCGGAAGGTCGCGTGCCGCTTCAGCCGCTGTCGTCAGACGCTGCAGATACTCGCGTTCCAGCGAAGTGTCGCTACACGCACGCGCCTGGACAATCGCCTGTTCGAGATCGGCGCTCGAGGGTGCAGCGACTTTTGCAATCGCCGCAATGATTCGGCGCCGATAGGGAACGTCGATCGCGATCGTCTCGCGAATCGCCTGGGCAAAAGCCGCGTGCCGAAACGCCATGCCTGAGGAAGTCGCGACGAGATAGCGCCCCAAGCTCGCCTGCAATAGCGGCACGAAATGCTCCTCGCTCCATAACTGTTGCAGCATTGCGAGCGGAATCGGTTCTTCGAGCAGGGCAAGAATCTGTAAGAACTCACGCCGCTCCGGCGGCATGAGCGCGAGGTCGCGCGCGACGACCGCGCGCAAACCAACGGTGACGC
>JAJXVC010000233.1 GCA_021782295.1 bacterium
CATTAAAAATACCGAACCAGCGCAATTACTGCAGTTCATCCAGGACGAGCATCCGCAGACGATCGCGCTGATCCTCGTCTACATGCAGCCGGAGCAGGCCGGTGCGGTGATCTCGGCGCTGACGCCGGAGCTTCAGGCCGATGTTGCGATGCGTATCGCCATCCTGCAGAAGACCGCTCCCGAAGTGCTCGAGCAACTCGACGAATTGCTCGGCCGCCGTCTCCTGATCAGCGGCGCAGATTTCTCGAAGGCGGGCGGCGTCGCGTCGCTGGCCTCGGTGATGAATTTCGTCGACCGCGAGACCGAGAAGAACATTCTCGATGGGCTCACCAAGCGCGATCCGGAATTGGCGCAAGAAGTCAAGAACCTGCTCTTCGTTTTCGAAGATATCATCAATCTCGACGATCGCTCGATTCAGCGCATTCTCAAGGAAGTCGATGGGAAAGAGCTCGCGCTCGCCCTCAAGGTCGCCAACGACGATCTTCTGGCCCGTGTCTACAAGAATATGTCGACGCGTGCCGGGCAGATGCTCAAGGAAGAGATCGAAGTGCTGGGCCCAACGCGCATGCGCGAAGTCGGGAAAGCACAGCAACAGATCGTCGACGTCATTCGCACGCTCGAGGAGAATGGCCAAATCGTCATCGCTCGCGGTGCGAAAGACGAACGATTGGTTTAACGGAACCGGCGCAGGCTTTCGATGGGGAAAATCGTACGCGGAGCTCGCATGGTCGAGAAGGCCTATGCGGTCGGCATCCCGGAGGAGCGTCACGTTCTTGATGCGCCCGCGGAGCAACCCGATCTCGATTTCGATCGCGCCGAAGAGGTCGGCGACGATCATCTTGCGGCCGAGCCGCATGAGAGCCACGTCGAGGTTATCGATTGGGATGCATTGCGCGCGGAGGCGAGTGCCGCATTGGAGCGCGCGAAGGAGAGCGCTCGCGAGATTTTGGAGGGAGCATTTCGCACCGCCGGCGCGCTGCTCGAACAGGCGCGCGGCGAGCGCGACGCGATAGCGGAGGCTGCTCGCAGCGAAGGGCGCGAAGCGGGGCGGCAGGAGGGGATCGCCCGAGTCGACGCCGAGATCAACGAACTCCTAACGCTCTTGCATAGCCTCATCGAAGCGGTGCGAGAAGATCGAGATCGCTTCTTACGCGGCGCCGAGCCCGAACTCGTGCGCCTTGCATTGGGCGCCTCGGAGCGTATCGTCCATCACGAAATAGCGCAGGACGACCAGTTCGTTGTCGAGACGGTTCGCGCCGCGCTCACCCGTGCAGTCGGGCGCAACGATATTTCGATTCGCGTGAATCCCGAGGATATGGAGGTCATGCGCGCCTATCGCGAGCGTTTGCTCGCCGCGGGCGATTTCGAGCACCTTCGCCTTATCGAAGATCAACGCGTCGATCGCGGCGGAGCGATGTTGGAGAGCGACTCGGGAACGATCGACGCAAAGATCACGACGCAGCTGCGCGAGGTTCGCGGAGCGCTCGTTCCAGCCGACGATCTACCCGAGATAACGGCGACGGCGAGCTAGCGTATGGAAGCGCTCGCGTTTCGAGCCGACCGTTATCTCGACGCCCTTCACGACGTCGATTGCATGCGCCAGAACGGGCGCGTCTCGCAGGTGATCGGGGTGGTGATTGAAAGCAACGGCCCGGCGATGGCGGTCGGTGAGACGTGCTGGATTCGCTATCGCCGTAACGCCGAACCGGTGCTCGCCGAGGTCGTCGGTTTTCGCGACAATCGCGTACTCATTATGCCGCTCGGCGATCTCGCCGGCATCGGTGCCGGTAGCGACGTCGCCGCTTGCGGCAAGCCGCTGCAAATTCGTGTTGGCGAGGATCTCCTCGGGCGCGTACTCGACGGGCTTGGGAATCCGATCGATGACAAAGGCCCGATCGATTCGCTTCGACTTGCGCCGGTAACGGCGAACCCGCCGGCCGCGATGCAGCGCCGTCGCATTTCGGAGGCGCTTCCACTCGGTATTCGCGCGATCGACGGCTTGCTCACCTGTGGGAAAGGGCAGCGCGTCGGCGTCTTTGCAGGCTCCGGTGTCGGGAAGTCGACGATCCTCGGAATGATCGCGCGCAATACTGCCGCCGACGTCAATGTTATCGCCTTAGTGGGAGAGCGCGGCAAAGAAGTGCGCGATTTCCTCGAGCGCGATCTCGGTGACGAGGGATTACGGCGCAGCGTCGTCATCGTCTCGACGAGCGATCAACCCGCGCTCGTGCGTATCAAAGCCGCATTCGTTGCGATGACCGTCGCCGAATATTTCCGGGATCTCGGGCTCGACGTCATGTTTATGATGGATTCGGTCACACGTTTTGCGATGGCGCAACGCGAAGTCGGGCTCGCGATCGGCGAGCCGACGACGACGCGTGGCTACACGCCTTCGGTTTTCGCGACTCTGCCGCGCTTGTTGGAACGGGCGGGGACGTCGAGCCGCGGCAGCATTACCGGACTCTTTTCGGTACTCGTCGACGGCGACGATATGAACGAACCCGTCAGCGATGCGGTTCGTTCGATCCTCGACGGTCATATCGTGCTCTCCCGCAAACTTGCTTCGGCGAATCACTACCCGGCGATCGATGTGCTCGAAAGTATCAGCCGGGTCATGCCCGATGTTGCCGACGAGAACCACCTCGCGGCATGTTCGGCGATCCGCGAGCTCATGGCGACCTATCGCGAAGCCGAGGATCTCATCAATATCGGGGCCTACGTTGCCGGGAGCAATCCGCGGATCGATCTCGCGCTTGCCAAGGTGGAATCGATTCGGCACTTTCTGAAGCAGGGCATGTACGAACACTCCGACTACGGCGCGACGCTCGCGTCATTGATGAGCGTGGTGTAGCGCGTGGCCGCATTCCGCTTTCGCCTCGAACCGGTTCTCGTGCAACGCAAGCGCGCGGTCGAGCGCGAGCAGGGGCTCGTCGCGCTCGCGCAGCGCGCGTACGATGCCGCACGCGCGGAGTTCCGGCGGCTCGATGGCGAGTTCGCGGAGCACTCGCGGATCCTCCGGGAGGAGCACGCGCGTCTCAAAACCGACGAACTCGTCTTGCTCTACGGTCATATCAGCTATCTCGATCGAGCGATGGATGCTGCGAAACGCGATCTCGACCAGCGGAAGATCGAACTCGATGCCGCCATGCGCGCTCTCCACGAAGCGATGAAGCGAAGGAAAGTCGTGGAAACCCTCAAAGAGCATGCGCGGGATGCGTTTCGCGCCGCCGAAATGCGTCGCGAGCAAAACGAGCTCGATGACGGCAACGCACGTCGCGACGATCGTCGTACGGCGATCGATGCAAAGATAGGAGGCCTTCGGTGATCGTCACACGCCAGCGTCGCAAACCCTTCCCCGTCGGTCGGATCATCCTGCCGCTGGTCGCCATTCTGGCCATCGTCGGAGCCTTCATCTGGGCGCCCTCACGCGCAGCGATTACCTCGGGGCCGCTCTCGCCGGTTTGGCAGACGCTGGGACCGCGTTTCT
>JAJXVC010000234.1 GCA_021782295.1 bacterium
CAAGCGGGGAAGAAAACCGATATCGTAGGTTCCGCTACGAAACCCTTCGGTGGCGAGAATCTCTAAACACATCTCCGTCGTCGTTGCAACGCCTTCAACCAGTGTTTCACGGAGCGCGCGTTCCATCCGCGCAATTGCTTGGTCGCGCGTGTTTGCAAAGGCAATCACTTTTGCCAACATCGAATCGTAGTACGGCGGAACGCTCGCACCGGAGAAAATGTGCGTGTCGATACGGATGCCGGGACCACCCGGGAAAAGAACAGCGCCCAAGGTGCCCGCCTGCGGCGCGAAATTATTGCGCGCGTCTTCGGCATTGATGCGGCACTCGATTGCGTGCCCGCGCGGTTCGAGATCGGCCTGCGTGTAACCGAGATGTTCTCCCGACGCGATGCGAATTTGCTCTTTGACCAAATCGATGCCGTAGACCATCTCGGTGACCGGATGCTCCACCTGAATGCGCGTGTTCATTTCCATGAAAAACACGTCATCGCCGCTTGAAAGAAACTCCAGTGTTCCCGCGTTACTGTAGCCGACGTGGCGACAGGCAAGGATCGCCATTTCGTGCAATCGCGCGCGAGCGCGTTCGGTGAGATTGGGAGCCCCCGCCTCTTCGATGAGTTTTTGATGCGATGGTTTTTGAATCGAACAGTCGCGTTCGCCGAGATGCACGACCTGGCCGTGCTCATCGGCGAGTACCTGCACTTCGATATGGCGAGGATCGCGGATGAGTTTTTCCATATAGACGCGACCGTCTTTAAACGATGCCTCCGCCTCTGCCGTCGCGCCGAGAAATGCGCGTTCTAAATCTTCCGGACGCTCGACGACGCGCATCCCTTTGCCGCCGCCGCCGGCCGTCGCCTTGAGAAGAACGGGATAGCCGATCTGCTCGGCGGCTTCGCGCGCGAGTTCAACGGTGGGGAGAATATCGGTTCCCGGCGTCGTGGCGACACCGGCATTCGCCATCACGCGCTTCGCCGTCGCCTTATCGCCCATTGCGGTGATGATCTCGGGGCGCGGGCCGATGAATTTCAAACCGTGGTCGGCGCAGATCTCGGCGAAACGCGCATTCTCGGCGAGAAAGCCGTAGCCGGGATGAATGGCGTCGCAGCCCGATACCAGTGCTGCGGAGATAATATTCGGAACGTTGAGATAGGAGCGCGGGACGGGGCCAGGGCCGACGCAAAATGCCTCGTCTGCAACCCGAACGTGCGTCGAGGCTCGATCCGCTTCGGAGAAAATCGCGACGCTGCCGATGCCGAGTTCGCGACAAGCGCGCACGATCCGCAGCGCGATCTCACCCCGGTTCGCAACGAGTACCTTTCGCAGCATCGCCTCTATCCTCGCTCGATCTCGAAGAGGGCGCGGCCGTAGTCGACCGCAGCGCCATCCTCGCAGAGGATCGCCCGGAGCCGCCCCATCGAACGGGCTCGCACCGAGGTGCGGATGCCCAACGCCTCGATTGCAGCGAGTTCACGATCCTCGACGATCTCTTCGCCGAGTGCCGGAGCGTTGCGCCCGAAGCGCACGATGCCGACGACGTCGGCTCTGAGGACATCGACGGGAAGCTCGGCGGCAGGTTCGGGGGATTGCGCCGCATCGGAGCTGCGCGGGAGATGGGTCGGCGAGGAGCGCGCAAACTCAAACTCTTCATCCTCACGCTCGATTCGCAGGCGGAGGAGCGGAGTGCCGACGAAAAATTCGGCCAGACGCTGCGCACGGGCCGATGCTGCGTCCTCGGGAGAGTACTCGGAGGTCATCGCGCCGCCTTTTCGGGGAGCTACCCCGAACACCCCTTCGCCGGGAGTTCCCCCGGCTGTAGCCGAACCTCAAAGCCGTGCTCTCGTACTTTCTCTACGCTCGGGGCGCAGAGGTTGGGGATATTCCGTCCCTCCTTCACACCGCGGGTTTTGAAACCTATGAGGTCGAGTTCGATCGTTTACTCGACGAAGGCGGGCTCGCCGCGTTCGGAGATCCCGGCCCGACGATCCTTGTCGGCGACCCTCGCGACCCCAACCTCGCGAAGTTGGCCGAGGATCCGCACGTCGTTGCAGTACTCACCCCGCCGGTCGAGCGCGTCTCGCTCGTGGCGGCCACCAGAGCGGCGACCCAACTCGCCGCCGAGCGCGCGCAGACGACGACGCTGCTCAACGTCAGCCGCTCGCTCTCTTCCGAACGCGACCTCCCCACTCTCGAACGCTCGATCGTCCACAATGCGCGCGAGCTCACCGGCGCCGACGCCGGCAGCCTCTACCTCATCGAAGAGGTCGACGGCGTCAAACACCTGCGTTTCGTCGTCGCGCAGACCGGCCCGACCGACGAAGGGACGCTCTACAATCGCGAGTTACCGCTCAACACCGATTCGATCGCGGGCTACGTGGCGGTAACCGGCGAGAGCATCACGATCGACGACGCGTACCATCTCGATTCCAGCCATCCGTATTCGTTCAATCGCAGCTTCGACGAGAGCAATAATTATCGTTCGAAATCGATGATCGCGGTTGCCATGCGCAACCTCCGCGGAACTGTGATTGGGGCGATTCAATTAATCAACCGTAAGCCCGCGTTCGAGATCGTCCTCGATACACCAACGCATACCGAGTCGATCGTCCGTCCATTCGATCTTCACGATCGACGGGTCTTGGAGGCGCTCGCATCGCAGGCCGCCATCGCCATCGAGAACGCGCGACTCGTCGAATCGATTCAAAACCTGTTCGAGCGTTTCGTTCGCGCATCCGTTAAGGCCATCGAAGTCCGCGACCGCTCGACGCAGGGCCATTCCGAACGAGTCGCGGCGTTGACGGTTGCGCAGGCAGAAGCCGTCAATCATATGCATGCGGGTCCGCTCTCCGACATGTACTTCAGTGCCGACCAGTTACGGGAACTTCGCTACGCATCGCTCCTTCACGACTTCGGCAAAGTCGCCGTCCCGGAATATATTTTCGGGAAAGCAAAAAAACTTCCCGACGGACGACTCGATACCGTGCGGCTCCGCTTTCTTCTCGCAATCGAACAGTGCGGCGATGATGCTATGCGCGAAGAACTACGCGAACTGTTGGACAAAATTCAAGCAGCGAACGAACCGAATGTCGTTGCCGCTGATGCAGATGACGCAATCGTGCGCGCGATGCGTCACGCATATAACGATAGCGGGGCGAAGCATCCGCTTCTTGACGACATCGAGCTCGCCTATCTGAGGATTCCGCGCGGCTCGCTCTCCGATGCCGAGCGCGACCGCATGCAAGAGCATGTAACGCAGTCCTATCTTTTCTTGCGCGAGATCCCTTGGGGCGAGACCCCTTGGTACAACGTCGCCGAGTATGCCTACGGACATCACGAGCATCTCGACGGCACCGGTTATCCGCGCAAGCTCTCCGGTGAAGCGATCTCACCGCAAGTGCGCATGATGACGATCAGCGACGTCTACGATGCGTTGACGGCGACCGATCGCCCATACAAAAAAGCGATGTCGATCGAACG
>JAJXVC010000235.1 GCA_021782295.1 bacterium
TGCAAGTATCTTTGCGTCTCGCGGCATTTCTTTTGGCGGTCGTACTTTTCGCGGCACCCCATCGAGTCGCGGCATCTCCCGGGCACCGCGTGACGCTACCGGGCGGTACCTCGGTCGCCTATCACGTCGTCGGAGACCTCTCTTCTGCAAATGCCCGCGTGGGCGATACGTTTCCAATTCGGGCCGCACATAACGTCGTCGTCGATGGATGGATCGTTATCCCGCGCGGCGCGACGGGGCAAGGCGACGTTGTTTCGGTCGACCGAGCGGGCCCACATGGACATGCGGGAAGCTTGAAATTACAGATGGACTGGATCTACGGCGCCGATGGCAATAAAATTCGCCTCACCGATCAAGACCGCACGGCGCACGGCAAAAGCGAGAAGGGGAAAGCGTCGACGATTACCGTCGTCTCCGCCGTGTTCTTAGGCATTCCGGGACTCTTCGCACACAATTTCGTGCGCGGTAAAGATGTGACAATCGACGATGCACACATCTATCACGCATTCGTCAACCAAAGCGTGTACGTTGCGGTCACGCGCCGAGGATCTGCCGCTCGCGGATTCGCCCCGGCGGCAGCGGCGACGTCGGCACCGAAGCCTCTTGCAAGCCGCCGCGGATGGGAGTAGCATAAAAACGTACCGAGAGCGTTCGGTACAAGCACAACGCACGTCGTGCGCGTCACGCAGAAGGAGGGCGGTTTGTCACCGCAAGATCCACCGGGTCACCATCTCAGCGAGTCGCGCCAAGCGTTGTAAGGCGTTCGCGTAGCGCCTAGGCAAGCCGGACTTTCCGGCACGAGCGCGACAGCAGAGCGGAGATGATCCAAGCGAGGGGCGGCAGCCACAGGGTTGCGGCCCGTCGCTTTTTTTCGTAGAATAGGAGTGTCGTTTCAAGAAGGAGCGTGGGCATGTCCCGCGCTTCGTTGCTTCCGGGGCGACGATATCGAACGGGGAAAGGAGGAGTCGGAGTTGTCGGAAGTTCAGCAAGCCTTCGAGGCGGTCGTCACCCAGCTCGAACACGACCCCTCATTTGCCGATATCGAGGTCGTCACGCACAGCGTCGGCCGTCGTGGAGCCGGGCTCGCCCTTACCCTCACGATCGATCGGGTCGGTGGGGTCGATATCGGTTCCTGCGAGCGGGTCGCCGCGCACGTCAACGAAGCCCTGGAGAGCTGCCCGGAGCCCTACTCCCTGGAAGTGGAGTCGGCGGGGCTCGAACGGCCGCTGCTCCGTCCGGGTGATTACCAACGCTTCGCCGGAAAGAACGCGCGTATCGTCACGACCCTGGCGATCGGCGGAGCGAAGACGCACCGCGGTACCCTGCGCGGTGTCTTCGGGAGCAACGTCGAACTCCTAACCTCCTCGGGGCCGCTCCCGATACCACTCGCTGCGATCCGCAGCGCCAACCTCGAATACGACCCACGCGCCGACCTCGCCGCCAATAAGAGAGAACGCAAACGCCATGGCTAAACGCACGACTCGAAATACAAAAACGCAAGAAGAAGCGCCCGAAAGTCTCATCGACGTTCTGCGCGAAGTCGCAAGAGAACGAAATATCGGTTTTGAGATGCTGTTGGAAGCGCTCGAAGCCGCGCTTCTCAATGCGTACAAGCGCCATTACGGCGCCGAGGCGAACGCTATCGTCAGTGTCGACCGGACAACCGGCGCGTACACGGTCTTCCATCGGCGTGCCGTCGTTGCCGAGGTGGTCGATCCCAAGATCGAAGTCTCCATTCAAGAAGCCGGCGCACCCTATCAGATCGGTGATTTTTTCGATGAAACGGTGCAGCCGAAAGATTTCGGGCGCATCGCCGCGCAGACCGCCAAGCAAGTGATCGTGCAGCGCATCCGCGAAGCGGAGCGCGATACCGTGTTCCACAAGTACGCACGGCGACTGAACGATCTGGTAACCGGAACGGTGCAGCGCTACGAACAGCGCAACATGTACGTGCTACTGGAAGGCAAGGACGAGGCGGTTTTACCGCAGTCCGAACAAGTTCCCGGCGAGATGTATCGCATCAACGACTTCGTGCGCGCGTACGTGCTCGACGTCAAAAAATCGGCGAAGGGGCCGCAGGTCATTCTCTCCCGCGCCGCCGAGGGGCTCGTACAGCGATTGCTCGAGGCCGAGGTGCCGGAGATCGCCGACGGTCTCGTCGAGATCATGGCGATCGCCCGCGAAGCGGGAAGCCGTTCGAAGGTCGCGGTGCGCAGTACGCGCGCCGAGATCGATCCGATCGGTGCATGTTTGGGGCCGAAGTCGAGCCGCATTGCCAACGTTACCGACAATCTTCGCGGCGAAAAAGTCGACATCATCAAGTGGGATGATGATGCGACAACCTTCATCATGAACGCGCTCGCTCCGGCGAAGGTCGTCGCGGTCGAGATCTTCGAAGAGGACGGCGTGGCACTCGTGACGGTTCCCGATTATCAACTCTCGCTTGCGATCGGACGGGACGGACAGAACGTTCGGCTCGCCGCGCGGATGAGCGGATATCGACTCGACATCACCTCCGAGAGCGAGGCCGCCGAATCGCGCGCGAATTACATTGCGCAGCGTGAAAGCGGAGCGCTCGCCGTCGAAGAGGGGGCGGTGGTCGACGAGGAACTTCCCGACGGCGAAGCGGTCGCCGAATCCCTCGATCTCGATGCCGACCTCATTCGCAAACTCGAGGAGTTTCGCCGAGAGCGGCTCGCTGGAGGCGGTGCGTAGCCGAAGTTGGAACCGCAACGGCAGTGCGTCGGCTGCCGAACGCGCTTCGACCAGCATGTTCTCTACCGCTTCGTGCGGGAGGGAGCGGACTGGAGGGGGAGCGCTCCGGGGGAACGACGGCTCCCTGGGCGGGGGGCATATCTCTGCTCGGCGGCGTGTGCCCAACGCGCCGAGCGGAATCGACGCTACCCCGGTCTTGGGCAGAGTGCACGAGAGTATGGTTTAATAGGGGGCTCCCGTTTTGGGAGCATTGAGAAAGGCTGACGTTGGCAACTCGGAAAGTCAAGATTTTCGAACTCGCAAAAGAGGTGGGACTCTCTTCGAAGGAGCTCATCGTGCTCTTCAACGAGCGCCTCGGCGGCCTTTTCGAAGCAAAGAACGCACTGACGGTCGTTCCCGACCAGGTCGCCGACCTGGTCCGTAGCGTGCTGCTCAAGCCGACGGCAAACGCAGCGCCGAGCGCCCCTGAGGCCCCTCCCGCGAAACCGAGCGCCCCCGCCGCCGCGGCCGAGCCGGTCGCGGAGAAGCCCGCTCCGCCTCCCGCTCCCGCCGCCGCCCCGAAACCGCGTGCGCCCGAACCGGAGGCACCGCGCCTGCGCCCGGTCACGACCCCGGTTCGCTCCACGACTCCGCGCAAAGTGACGACGCCGACGCCCGCGGCGCAACCCGCCGTCGAAGCGAGCGCCCCCGCTCCGGAGCCGCCCGCCGCGCCTCCGGCTCCGCCCGCCGCGCCGAAGGCTCCGCCCGCCGCGCCGAAGGCG
>JAJXVC010000236.1 GCA_021782295.1 bacterium
TGGGGCGCGTTGCGCGTCTTCAACGACGACGTGATCGAAGCCGGCGAAGGCTTCGGCACCCACCCGCACCGCGACATGGAGATCCTCACCTACGTCCTCGAGGGCGAACTCGAACATCGCGACTCCATGGGGAACCACGGCGTGGTGACGCCCGGCGGCGTGCAGTATCTCTCGGCAGGCACCGGCATCACGCATTCGGAGTTCAATCATTCAAAAGAGCACCCCGTGCATCTCGTGCAGATGTGGGTGATGCCGCACGCGAAAGATCTCGAGCCGCGCTACGGACAAGTCGATTACACGCGTGCCGATCGTCTGAATCGGTGGCTGCCGATTGCGACCGGGCAACCGGGTATCGAATCGCGCATTGCGATCTGGCAGGATGCGACGTGTTACGTCGCGCGCGTCGAAGGCGCTCCGCTCTCGCTCTCGCTCGGAGCCGATCGCTACGGATTTCTCTTTCTCGCACGCGGCGAAGCCGAGGTCGCGGGAGAGCGGTTGAAGCCGGGCGATGCGCTGCGGTTGCAGGGGCCATTCGAAGCTGCGGTTCACTCCGAGGGCGCCGAGCTGGTTTTCTGGGATACGCCTTCGATGAGCCAGGCGCGGCACGGCCGATAAACGAAGCGCTCGCAGCACTATGGGGAATAGTATCGCCGTCGTCTACGGTTCGGTACGCAGCGAACGGCAGGGCTTGCGCGTTGCGCGATTCATCGTCGAGTCGCTGAAGGCGCGTGGCGACACCGGCATCCTTGTCGACCCGCTCGAGTATCGCTTGCCGTTGCTCGATCGCATGTACAAAGAGTACGAACGCGGCAGCGCGCCTGCGGTCATGGAGCGGCTCGCCGATATTTTCCGCAGCGTCGACGGCTTTCTCGTCGTCTCGGGCGAGTATAACCACGGTATTCCGCCGGCGCTCAAAAACATGTTCGATCATTTTATAAACGAATTTTTTTGGCGACCCGCGGGGCTTGTCACCTATTCAAACGGTCGCTTCGGCGGCGTGCGGGCGGCAATGCAACTGCGCGCGACGCTTCCGGAGCAGGGCATGATCACGATTCCTTCGCTGCTCCCATTCGGCAACGTTGCCGAAACCTTCGATGAAAACGGGGTGCCGCATGCCGAGTACGTTCGCTCCTCCACGAAGACGTTTCTCGATGAATTCACGTGGTACGTCGAGGCACTACGCGCCCGTCGGCGCGACGGCGTTCCCTATGAATAGCGGGCGCCGATGAGCTCTCCGCAGCGTGTAGCATTAGTTACCGGAGCGAGCAGCGGGCTCGGCGCAGCCTGCGCGCTTGCACTCGCGCGCGAGGGGCACATCGTCGCACTCGCCGCGCGTCGTCGCGATGCGCTCGAAGCGATCGCCGCGCAAGCGCGCGCCGGCGGTGCCTTCGAGGCGCGCGCCTTTCCCTGCGATTTGAACGACGACGGCGAACGCGATCGATTGATCGACGACGTCGGTTCGACTTTCGGCAGCATCGATATTCTCGTCGCCAACGGCGGTGGACCGAAACCGGGAAACTTTGAAAAATTGACGCTCGATGACTGGGATCTCGCCTATCGCACGGTCCTGCGCTCGATGCTCGCGCTCACCTATAGCGTCCTTCCGCTCATGCGCGAACGTCGTTGGGGGCGTATCGTCGCGCTGACGTCGACGAGCGTGAAACAACCGATCGGCAATCTCGCGCTCTCGAATGCGTTGCGCACCGCGCTCGTCTCGGCGCTTAAGACCGCAAGCAACGACGTCGCCGCAGCGGGAATCACCATCAATAGTATCGCGACCGGACGCTTTCTTACCGATCGGCTGCGCGCGCTCTATGGAAGCGATGAAGCGCTGGAATCGGCCGCCCGTAATGAAGTGCCGATGCAACGCGTCGGTTCGCCCGACGAACTCGCCGCGTTCGTCGCCTTTCTATGCAGCGAGCGGGCATCGTATCTGACCGGGCAGACGATCTCGGTTGACGGCGGGCTCACGCGCGCACTGTTCGGCTGATGCACGATGGTTTCGTTTGCGTCGCCGATCGTTCTGCGCTTGCGCGGAATTCGACGATCGTCCGCAACGTCGGGCCGTACGAAGTCGCGATCTTCGATGTCGACGGCGAGCTCTTTGCGTTAGAGAATGCTTGCCCGCATCAAGGCGGGCCGCTTGCCGAAGGAAGCGTGGAACGGGGCGTCGTCACGTGTCCGTGGCATGCATGGCGTTTTAACGTGCAGACCGGATGTATGACGTTAGGCGAGTTTGCTAGCGTTCCGCGCTTTGCCGTCATCGCCGACGAGGGGCGAATCTGGCTCGGCGAGGAACCTCTCGAGCAATGAATCAGCAGATACCGGTTTGGGATGCGCGCCTCGGAACCGCCGGCGGCCCGGCATTCGGCGATGCGCTGCAGGCGCTCGCACGCGAGCGCGGAGTTGAAAACGCCGAGCTTGTCGATGCGCTCGGCATAACGCTCGAGGAGCTCGCGGAGCTGTACGCGGGCAAGCGGAGAATCGCTCCGAGCATGCTCGCGAGGCTTGCCCACGCGTTGCGGTTGCGACCGATCGAGTTCATGCAGAAGAGTGCGCTCCTCTCGCTCGACGTCTATGCCTTCGGCCTCGACCCGCTCTTTTTTCTCCCGGAAGGGCAGCTCCGCTACGACGCGCGCATCTACATGCGCGAGATCAATCCGCGCCACGCCGTTCCCGAGGGAGACATGACAAAGCGGAATCCGCTCCTCAACGCACTCGGAGAGGATTCCCTGCTCGATGCGCTCGGCCGCATCGAAATCGAGCTTACCTACCTCCTCCGGGTCGCCTCGCAGGCGACCGGTGGGAGGCTTTAGCCCGGGAAAGCAGAGGTTCGCACCCTCCAGCGCGAACCGCCCCTGCCATGCAAGGTGTTCAAGGTAAACGCATCGCTGCGCTCGCGGGCGATGGATTCGAAGAGATGGATTTAACCGAGCCGCGTCGCGCGCTCGAAGAGGCCGGCGCGATCGTAACGATCGTCGGCATCGACGAGCGGGCGCGCGCCCGCATTCGCGGAAAGCGGGGGCTCGACGACGGCATCCTGGTGAAAGCCGAGGAACTCGTCGCCGATTGCACCGCGGAGGATTTCGACGCGCTGCTCGTCCCCGGTGGGCTCTCGCCCGACCGGATTCGTGCCGACGCGGAGGTCCAACGCTTCGTGCGCGAGTTCGATGCGGCGAAAAAACCGATCTTCTCGATCGGGCACGGCGCGCAGGTGCTGATCTCAGCGCAGTTACTGCGCGGGCGTCAGTTGACCGGTGCGCACGCAATCGCCGACGATATTCGTAATGCCGGCGGCCTCTATCGCGATCAACCGACGGCGCAAGACAGCAATATCATCAGCACGCGTGGGGGAGAGGATCTTCCGCAATTCAACCGCGCGATGATGGAAAAACTCGCACTCTCCTCCGCCGCGGTCTAACCTTCGCAAGAGTACGCGCCGCAATGGGTGGGGACGCTCGAATTCGGGT
>JAJXVC010000237.1 GCA_021782295.1 bacterium
GAAAAAATCCCGGTAGAAAAACTCATACTCGCGCTGACGTTGAGCGGCGCGCTCGCGCGGTTATCGGTTGTGCCGCTCGTGCGCCTCTTTCGCTATGCATATTCAGAGACGATCTCGCGTGCGCTCGATTCCGCGGCTCCGATCATGACGTTTATTCTGCTGACGATCGGAACGACGATGCTTGCGGTGGCGTTTGCGCCGTGGGCCGCGCTCCTGGTTCCCGCAGCATTCGTGCTGTCGGCGGCGATCGGGTGGGCCTGCGCGCGCCGCTTAGGCGGCTGCCTGACCGGCGATATCTACGGAGCCGCAATCGTGCTGGTGGAGGTTGCTTTGCTCATCGCGATCGGGTTGATTCCGTGGCGCTAACGTTGATTACCGGCCCGGTGCGATCGGGCAAGTCGCGCCTCGCGCTGCAACTCGCTCGCGACTCGGGGAAAGCGGTGACGTTTGTTGCCACCGCTGCATTGCATCCCGAGGATGCGGAGTGGAACGCGCGCATCGCGCGTCACCGCAGCGAACGCCCCGCGGAGTGGGCGACAGTGGAGAGCGCTTGCGAGCCGCGCTGCGAATTAGCGCAGCTTCCGCGTGCGTACGGAGAGCGCGATCTGCTGCTCGTCGATTCTCTCGGGACCTGGCTCGCCGATGCACTGGAGCGCGCAACGCCGGAGGAAGCGGAGGAGCAGGGACGCGCGATCGTTGCGGCGTTCGCTCGCGCGCGCTGTTCGGCGATCCTGGTGAGCGAAGAGACCGGTTGGGGCATCGTGCCGGAGTATGCCTCGGCGCGCGCGTTTCGCGATGTACTCGGGCGGTTGAACGCCGGGTTCGCCCACGCAGCCGATGCGGCGTACCTCGTCGTCTCCGGCTACGCGCTCGACCTCAAACGCGGCATCCCGATTCAGGGCTGACCGCTGTCACGCCGGCCGAGCGCTGTCACGCCGGCCGGAAATTGTCACGCCGAGTAGCCGCGAAGCGGCGTATCGAGGTGCGAGAGGATCCCCCGTGGCACCGATCGCAACGCACGCGGGTTCACAACGAGAGAAGAGTGCGAACGATTGGAGAGATGATGATGCAGATGCGTACGTTGGGAAAACAGGGGCTGAAGGTTTCGGCGCTCGGGCTCGGCTGCATGGGGATGAGCCAGTCCTACGGCACGCCGGAGGAGCGCGACGAAAGCGAATCGATCGCCACCATCCATCGCGCGATCGAGCTCGGCGTCACGTTCTTCGATACCGCTGAGGTCTACGGGCCTTTTGCGAACGAAGAATTGCTGGCGCGCGGGCTGCAAGGCCGCCGCGATCGCGTGACGATTGCGACGAAGTTCGGTTTCCGATTCGGGGAGAGCGGTGTGAACGGCGTCGATAGTCGCCCCGCACACGTGCGCGAAGCGGTCGAGGGCTCGCTGCGCCGACTTGCGACCGATCGCATCGATGTGCTTTACCAGCATCGCGTCGATCCCGCGGTGCCGATCGAAGAGACGGTCGGTGCGATGTCGGAACTCGTGCGCGAGGGGAAGGTGCGCTACCTCGGCCTTTCGGAGGCCGGGAGCAAGACGATTCGGCGCGCCCATGCAGTGCATCCGATCTCGGTGTTGCAGAGCGAGTATTCGTTGTGGGAACGCAACCTCGAACGCGAGATCATTCCGCTGTTACGCGAACTCGGAATCGGGCTTGTGCCATTCTCACCGCTCGGGCGCGGTTTTCTTACCGGTTCGGTGAAGCGCGCCGAGGAGTATCCCGACGGAGACTTTCGCCGCAACGATCCGCGCTACCAAGGTGCGAATTTCGATGCGAACGTGCGCGCGGCGGAAGCTGTGCGCGATCTCGCGATGCGCAGAGGTGCGACGTCCGGACAGATAGCGCTTGCGTGGTTGTTGCACAAAGGCTCCGATATCGTGCCGATTCCCGGCACGAAACGACGCCGCTATCTCGAGGAGAACGTCGCTGCAGCGGAGATCGCGCTCGGCGACGCCGAGATGGCCGCCCTCGATGCAGCGCTTGCGCCCGAGAAGATTGCGGGCCCGCGCTATAGCGCCCCGCAAATGGCGATGATCGACCGCTAGCGGCGGTAGCGCCGGTATATCGGCGCGCCGTTAGCGATGCATCGCGAATGCAACGCCGATGACGGCGCCGATGATGAGAGCGGTCTGCCCGGACATCGCCACAATCAGCGACCGTTGCCCGGCGTGCATCTCGGAGCGAAGAGATCCAAGACCGGCATTCATCTCGGAGCGGAGATCGCTCAGCCCTGTGCCGAGTTCGCGGCGCAGTTCTCCCAGATTCGCGTCGAGCGAGTTGAGACGGTCGGCGACCTGTTCGTAGGCGCCTTCCAGGCGCGCGGTGCGTTCTTCGTGGGAGCGAGCCATCATGGGGGTTCTCCTTCGTCTATCTTATCACTCGCCATGGCGCTCGTGACAAGAGCAAGCTGAAAGGCGTTCGCAACCCCCGTAGATGGCGAGGATAGCGCGACAGCAGCGGCGGGGCGGCGCTAGCGATGCATCGCGAATGCTACGCCGATGACGGCGCCGATGATCAGTGCGGCTTGCCGGGAAATCGCAACGATCAATGAAGCCGCCATCGGGTGCATACGGATACCCAAGGCTTTACGCAAAAGGGCGCGAGGCCCGGGCAGATCGCGCTCGCGTGGTTGCTGCATAAAGGTTCCGATATTGTGCCGATTCTCGGCACGAAGCGCCGCCGTTATCTTGAAGAGAATGTCGCCGCAGCGGAGATCGCGCTCGACGGTGAAAAGATGGCCGCACTCGATAGCGCGCTTGCGCCCGAGTGGGCTAGGTCCCGTCATGCGGCCAGTGATTTCTGTGGAGCGGGCGTATTTTCGTAGCGCGATAGAAACTCCTCGGGCGTCATCCCGTGGAGCGCGCTGTGCGGGTGGCCGGTGTTGTACGATCGGCGCCAGTCTTCGGCCGCCATACATGCCTCGAAGATCGTCCGAAATCGGTTTGGGGCGAGCAACTCATCGCGCACGCGGGAGTTGAAGGACTCGATGAAGGCGTTTTGGGTTGGCTTACCAGGTTGAATGAATAGCAGCTCGACGTTGTGCTCGTGCGCCCACGTTTCGAGGGCAGAGGCGATGAACTCGGGGCCATTATCAATGCGCAAGGATTTCGGATAGCCGTGTTCGCGTGCTGCCTCATCAATCGTCCGGACAACCGACGCACTGGGATACGAGAATGCTGGGTCGACGGCCAACGCGTAACGGCTCCGCTCGTCGAGCAGCGTCAATGAACGAAATACACGTCCGTGAAGAAGCCGATCGGACACAAAATCCATGGTCCAAATGTCGTTTGGATGTTCCGCCCGACGAATGGGTGCTCCGCGCACGTACTTCGCCCGGCTGCGTCTGCGGCGCCGCGCTATCTGCAGATTTGCAAGGCGATAGAGCCGCCGGAAGCGTTTGTAGTTCATGTACGGGTCGCCGTCGCCGGCGACCCGTTCGTAGATCGCAGA
>JAJXVC010000238.1:0-1131 GCA_021782295.1 bacterium
GTTTGGGCGCACACCCTCACCAAAGGAGAAGATTACCGATGACCGCTACCACCGAGGCGACCGCAGTGCAAGACGATATTCTCTATTCCGTCGAGGATCGCGTGGCGACGATTACGTTCAATCGTCCGAATGCCTATAACGCCTATACGACCGAGACGTTAGGGCGTCTACGCGATGCACTGCGCCGCGCGATGTGGGATGACGAAGTCGGCGTCGTCGTGCTCACCGGTGCCGGGCGCAAAGCCTTCTGCACCGGCGGCGACGTGAAAGAGTATGCCGAGCGCTACGTCGAGCACCCCGAACAGTTCTGGAAATATATGGTGCTCTTCCAAGATTGCCTCGACAGCATCCGCAATATGGGCAAACCGACGATCGCGCGGATCAACGGCATGGCCGTCGGCGGCGGAAACGAAATGAACATGGCCTGCGATCTCGCGGTTGCCGCCGATCATGCGACGATCCGCCAGGTCGGAACGCGCGTCGGTAGCGTCGCCGCAGGCGGCGGAACGCAGTGGTTGCCGATCATCGTCGGCGACCGACGCGCGCGCGAGATGCTCTTCCTCTGCGAGCCGATCACCGCCGCACAGGCACTCGACTGGGGACTGGTCAATCGCGTTGCTCCCTACGAACAGCTCGACGACACCGTGCGCGATCTCTGCAACAAACTGCTCGAGAAGTTCCCGCAGTGCCTGAGCTACACGCAGTGTCAGGTGAACTACTGGAAAGATCAGTCGTGGTACGCGACGATCGGGCACGCTCGCGAATGGCTTGCATCGCATTTCGCCGGTGCGGAGACCGCCGAGGGTATGCGTGCGTTCGTTGAAAAGCGCGAACCCGATTATGCAGCGATTCGGCGCGGGCGTAGCGGGCATAAATGAAAGCAGCGGTTTTTCACGGGCCGAATCGTCCGCTCGAGATCGAAGAACGGCCGATGCCGGTGCCGGGGCACGGCGAGATCGTTATCAAAGTTGCAGCGTGCGGGCTCTGCCACACCGATCTGCACTATATCGATCACGGCGTTCCCACCTTCGCGCCGGCGCCGTTAATCCTCGGCCACGAAGCCTCGGGGACGGTCTTCGCCGTCGGCGAGGGCGTGAGCGCGCGGCATGTCGGCGAGCACGTCTTGGTTCC
>JAJXVC010000238.1:1231-3433 GCA_021782295.1 bacterium
ATATCGATCACGGCGTTCCCACCTTCGCGCCGGCGCCGTTAATCCTCGGCCACGAAGCCTCGGGGACGGTCTTCGCCGTCGGCGAGGGCGTGAGCGCGCGGCATGTCGGCGAGCACGTCTTGGTTCCCGCGGTGCTCTCGTGCGGTTATTGCGAAGCCTGTCGGCGCGGACGCGAGAATATCTGCGCGAACGGCGTCATGCTCGGCAACCATCTCGACGGCGCCTACGCCGAGTATCTCAAGGTGCCGGCGAAAGACGTGCTGCCGCTCCCCCCGGAGTTGCCGCTCGAAGAAGCCTGTCTCATCGCCGATGCCGTCTCGACGCCCTATCACGCGGTCGTCAACCGCGGTGAGGTGCGCCCGGGCGATCGCGTCGTCGTCTTCGGCTGCGGCGGCGTCGGCATCAACGTCATTCAGATCGCCGTCGCCGCGGGCGGCGAGGTCTGGGCCGTCGATATGAAGCCCGAGCGCTTGGAGTACGCCAAGCAATTCGGCGCGACGCACGTTGTAGACGCGAGCGCGACGCCCGATGTCGCGCGCGCGTTGCGCCGTGCGACCGACGGCGGCCTCGATATCGCGTTCGAAGCGATCGGCAACCCGCACACGGTTCGCGCGGCGATCGATAGCGTTCACCGCGGCGGGCGCGTCGTCGTCGTCGGCTTCTGCTCCGAACCCGCCGAGTTGCCGGCCGGTAAGATCATGTTCAACGAATTGGAGATCCGCGGATCGCTGGGCTGTCGTCCGGTCGATTATCCGCGCATCATCGAACTCGCGCGTCGCGGTGAGATTCGCATCGCGGAATTAGTGAGCGAGCGCGTCTCGCTCCAAGATATCAATCGTGGACTCGATTTTTTACGCGCCGGAATCGGCTTGCGTACGATCGTCGTTCCCGGAAAGTAAGAAGGGAGCTCAATGACTACGCAAAGCATAGCGCAGAACATCGAATCGCTCGTCGAATATAGCGACCACGTAATCGAAGAGCCGGGTTTTGCATCGGCCGTAGCTTGGAAGAATGCCGCCCCGAATCGCGCCGCAATCGGCTGCTTCCCGGTCTATACGCCGACGGAGATCTTCTATGCCGCGGGGGTCTTGCCGGTCGGGCTCGCCGGCGGCGGCAACCGCATGGAGATCGCGCACGCCGATTCGCGTTTCCAATCGTTCATCTGCTCGATCGTGAAAAGCACGCTCGAACAGGGCATGACCGGATTGCTCGAGGCGCTCGACGGACTCGTCTTCCATTCCATCTGCGACCCCGCGCGCAACCTCGCGAGCGTCTATTCACGGAATTTTCCGGGAGTGCCGGTCGAGTATATCCACTTCCCGCAGAACTTCGACTCCGCCGATAGCGCGCGCTACCTGCGCGATGAATACGCGCGGGTCGCGGCATTTGCCGGCGGCCTCAGCGGGCGCGAGATGACGACCGAGGATCTCCGCGCGGCGATCGCGCTCTACAATCGGGTGCGCGCGATGATTCGGCGCCTCTACGATTTGCGGCGCGATTCGCCGCACTTGCTGCGCACGCGCGAACTCTATCCGCTGGTGCGCGTCGGGCATCTCATTCCGCCCGAAGAGCACCTCCAACTGCTCTCCGATGCGCTCCAAGCCGCCACCACGCGCGAAGGGCGTACGCGCGACCGCATTCGCGTCGTGCTCACCGGATCGTTTTGCGAGCAACCACCGCTCGATCTCATTGCGGCGATCGAAGATGCGGGTTGCTATCTCGTCGACGACGATTTTCTCCTCGGCCGCCGTCTCTTTACCGACGATGTGCCGGAGAACACCGCCGACCCGATGCTCGCGCTCGCCGAAGCCTATCTCAACGGCTCGCTGCCGACGCCGGTGAAGCACGACATTCGCATCTCGCCCTCGGATCAGCTCGTCGAACGCGCGCGCTCGCACCGTGCCGATGCCGTCATCGTGCTCTGCGCGAAATTTTGCGAACCATCCCTCTTCGCCTACCCGCTCTACCGCAAGGCCCTGCAAGAGGCCGGCATTCCGCATCTCTTCCTGGAGTTTGAAGAAAAAATGTGGATGTTCGATCGGCTCAAAGGCGAGATCGAAACGTTTGTCGAGTCTCTTCTCTTCGATTAGGAGTATCTACGATGGCCGAAATTCATTATCAGGGCAAGCTGCACCATCTGCAAAAAGAGCTGATGGCGGAGTACTATGCAGCGTTGACCGCCTCGGCAAACGGCAGCGGCGT
>JAJXVC010000239.1 GCA_021782295.1 bacterium
TCAACGCGCATATCGTCGACGAATTGCAAGAACTCTGGATTGCGCGCAGCGACGGGTTCTTCCGGTACGACCGGCGACCGCTGGTGACGCTGGGTGTCCAATGCATCGCGCGTCGCGGCAAAGAGCGCGGAACCGGTTATTGTGCCGACGGCGGCCGAACCGCGGTTGCCTTCTTCGAATCGATGACGCCGGAGCAGATCGCCGGTGAATCGGCGCGGATTGCGCTGGTAAATCTCGACGCGCGCCCGGCTCCGGCCGGTGAGTTCGAAACATTGCTCGGGGCGGGCGGCGGCGGCGTGCTCTTGCACGAAGCCGTGGGGCACGGGTTGGAGGGCGATTTCAACCGGCGAGGCGTCTCGCTCTATAGTGGGAGAATCGGCGAGCGGGTGGCGAGCGAACTCGTCACTATTTATGACGACGGCGATATTCCCGAAGAACGCGGCAGTACGTCGTTCGACGACGAGGGGACTCCGTGCGGCCACACGGTGCTCGTTGAAGGCGGTATATTACGCGGATATTTGCACGACGAGCTCAACGCGCGTTTGATGGGAATGCGCTCGACCGGCAACGGAAGGCGACAATCGTTTCGCCATTTGCCGCAACCGCGAATGTGCAATACGTATATGCCGCCCGGCGATGCAGACCTTGAAGAGATGATCGCATCGGTCGAAAACGGCATCTATGCAAAATCATTTGCCGGCGGACAGGTCGATATCGGGAAGGGAGATTTTGTTTTTATGATCGCCGAAGGATATCGCATCGAGCACGGACGCCTCGGCGCAGCTGTTAAAAACGCGACGATCGTCGGTAACGGCCCCGATGCGATGACGAAGGTCACCGCGGTCGGTAACGATGCGCGCTTTGCGCGTCGACATTATACCTGCGGCAAGGGCGGGCAGCACGTTCCCGTCGGGGTCGGTATGCCGACGGTAAAAATTTCGGCGATGAGCCTCGGTGGTACGGCAAGTGCGTGAGGCGGAGGCGCGGGAGCGAGCGCAACGCGCTGTCGATATCGCTATGACGATGGGGGCGAGCGAAGCGGAAGCGCGCATCGTTCTTGCGCGCCGGTTTAACGCCGCGGCGCGCGGAGAGCGCGTTACGCAGCTCGATTTCTCGGAGGGGCGCAGCCTCTCGATGCGACTCTTCATCGAACGGCGGAAGGCAACGCTCGTTGGGACACATTGGACCGACGACGAAATTCGTTCGGGTGTTGCGACCGCGTTGGAGCAAGCGCGTTTTGCCGGAGTCGATCGCTTTGCCGGCCTTCCCGACCCGCAGAGCGTTCCGAGCCGCGATCTCGACCTCTACGATCGCAAAATCGAGGAACGCCTCGATGAAGAGCGCCTCGACGACGTGCGGAGCGTCGAACGTTCGATTCGCGAGGCGGATCGGCGCATCGATAATAGCAACGGCTCGCATTACAGCGACGCATGCGTGACGCTGGCGCTTGCGAACTCCAGCGGCATGGTCGGAAGTTATCGCGGCACGCAGGTCGGCATCTCGGCCTCGCCGGTCGCAAGCGATGGCGCCTATAAACGCACCGCGCATTACGGCAACGCCGCGCGGTTTCTCTCTCACCTCGATACCCCCGATGCAATCGCTCGCGAAGCGGTGCGGCGGACGGTCGCTTTTTACGGAGCGACGAAACCGAAAACGCAAACGACGACGATTCTCTTCGACCGGGAAGTTGCGGCCTCGGTGCTCGATGATATTTTTTCGGCGTGCAATGCCGCAAACGTCGCAATCGGAAATTCGTGGCTTGCAGGGCGCACCGGAGAGCGGATCGGCAGCGATCTCGTCGATATCCTCGACGACGGCACGATTCCCGGCGCGCTGGGCTCCTCGCCCTTCGATGCCGAAGGAACGCCGTCGCAGCGTACGCCGGTCTTCGAGCGCGGTGTCCTCCGTTCGTTCCTCTTCGACGCCTACTATGCGCGGCGATTAGGTGCAAAAAGCACCGGCAACGCCGTCGCCGGAGGAATCGGGCCGAATACCTTTTTTCTGGCGCCGGGGAGCGCGAGCCTCGAGGAACTGATCGCATCGACGAAGCAGGGTATCCTGGTTTTGGAAACGATCGGCTTCGCAACCGAACATGCATCGGGGCTCTATAGCCGGGGCGCACGCGGAATTGCGATATGCAATGGTGAACTAGCCGAACCAATAGAAGAATTCACGATAGCAGCCCCGTTCCCCGAGATGCTGGCAGGCATTGACGCCGTCGCAAACGATCTCAAATTCGACGGATCGATTGCCTCTCCGAGTTTCCGGGTAGCCGAGATGCAAGTAAGCGGATCATCATCCGCACCGTAGGAGGATCGAAGTCGTGGCGCAAGTTGCAATAAGTTTTACGCTCATCATGCGTGTCGAAATGCCGAATGAAACCGGCGCCTTCGGCGTGCTCGCCACGGCAATCGGTGATGCCGGGGGTGTTATCGCAGCGGTCGATATGCGGTCGGTGAATCGGGCGCGCGTCATTCGCGACGTCACGGTGAACGTCAGCTCCGAGCAGATCGGCAACGATGTCCGTCGCTGCGTCGAGGCAATCGAGGATGCTCGCATTATCAGCATCTCGGATTCTACGTTCCTCGCGCATCTCGGCGGCAAGATTCGCGTCGAGCCGAAAATTCCGGTGAAAACGCGCCAAGATCTCTCGACGGTCTATACGCCCGGCGTTGCGCGTGTCTCGATGGCGATCGCTGCCGACCCGAGCAAAGCCTTTGCGTTGACGATCAAACGAAACTCCGTTGCGGTGGTCTCCGATGGTACCGCCGTGTTAGGGCTCGGTGATATCGGCCCGCTCGGAGCGCTGCCGGTGATGGAGGGCAAAGCGATGCTCTTCAAACAATTCGCCGATATCGACGCTTTCCCGATCTGCCTCGATACGAAAGATGTCGACGAGATCGTCGAGACGGTCGTTCGCATCGCGCCGGTCTTCGGCGGAATCAATCTCGAAGATATCTCGGCACCGCGTTGTTTTGAAGTCGAACAAAAACTCATCGAGCGACTCGATATACCGGTGATGCACGACGATCAGCACGGGACGGCGGTCGTCATTCTTGCCGCGTTGATGAATGCGGCGAAAGTGGTCGGGAAGGAATTTTCGAGCTTACAAGTCGTCGTCTCCGGAAGCGGCGCCGCAGGCACGGCGACGATTAAAATGCTGCTCGGTGCTGGGGTGCGCGACGTCATTCCCGTCGATCGCGTCGGAGCGCTCAATCGGAGCGACCGGTACGATAATCCCCATTGGCGCTGGCTCGCCGAGAACACCAACCGCGAAAATCGCCGCGGTACGCTCTCCGAGGTATTGAAGGGTGCCGATGTCTTTATCGGCGTCTCGGCCCCCGGGGTGCTACAGCCGGAAGATATTGCGACGATGGGGCGCGACCCGATCGTCTTCGCGATGGCGAATCCCACCCCGGAGATC
>JAJXVC010000240.1 GCA_021782295.1 bacterium
AGCAGAGACTCGAACTCTGACGGGTCTCCCCACTGGAACCTAAATCCAGCGCGTCTACCAGTTTCGCCACTTGCCCTCAGGCGAACGCCCCATACTATAACGGGAACCGACCAAATCCTGCGCCGCCTAGCACAGAGCGAGAGAAAATTTGGTGCACCGCGAGGGACTTGAACCCCCAACCAAGTGATTAAGAGTCACCTGCTCTACCAATTGAGCTAGCGGTGCAAGCTGTGCGCCCTCTGGGACTCGAACCCAGGACCAACGGATTAAAAGTCCGCTGCTCTACCGACTGAGCTAAAGGCGCAGAGGCGCGTATCAGTGTAAACGGCCGCCCAGGCTTTTGCAAGCGAAAAAGGTGCGCCTTTCCCTTAGGTTCCGGTCGCCGCCATCGACGAAAGATTCTCCGCCTGGGCGACCAGCCGCTCGCGAAACTCCGCCGCCGTCAACGGTTCGGCGAAGAGAAAGCCCTGCGCGTCGATACATCCGGCTGCGACCAGCACTTCGCGCTGCCGCTCCGTCTCAACCCCTTCGGCGACGACGCGCACGCCGAACGCCTCGGAGAGCCGAACGAGCGTATGGACGATCGGTTCGCTCGCGATCTCCCCGTTCGCTCCGGCGACGAAGCCCTTATCGATTTTAATCGCATCGATTTTGAAGTGTTGCATGTACCGCATCGACGAGTATCCCGTGCCGAAATCATCGATGCAGACGGCGAAACCGCGTTCGCGCACCCGCTCGATTCTCTCCATTGCCAGTTCGGTGTCGTCGAGCATCGAGTTTTCGGTGATCTCGATTGCCAGATTGCTCGGCTTCAACGCGTATTCGTCGATCGTCGCGCTTAACGTCCGGTCGAAACCCGGTTCCAGCAACTCGGTCGGCGTCGCATTGAAGTGCAACGTGAAATTGCTGATATCGATTCCGGCTCGCCGCCACGCCGCAAGTTGCGAGCATCCCGTATCGAGAACGAACGCGCCGATACTCCGCGCAAAGCCGCCGCGCTCGGCGAGTGGAATGAAGAGCATCGGCGAAATGACGCCGCGCGTCGGGTGATCCCAGCGAAGCAGCGCCTCCGCTCCCTTGATCGCTCCGGTGCGAAGATCGACAACCGGCTGATAGAGCACGCGAAACTCGCGCCGGGCAACGGCAAAACGCAGGTCGGCAGCGAGCGCGACGCGCTCGGCCGCTGCGGTCTGCATCTCCGCATCGAAAACGGCGAAGCGCTCGCGACCGACGCTCTTTGCATACTGCATCGCGATCTCCGCATCGCGCAGAACTTCGTCCCCACCCTCGTAGCGCTCGGGCCCGATGGCTATACCGATACTCGCGCCGAGGAAGATCGGACGACCTTCGACGAGGAACGGCTTCGAGAGATTCTCCAGCAGGCGTCGCGCAAGCGATTCGACGTGAATCACATCGCCGAGCGTTCCGACGAGAATCGCGAATTCATCGCTTCCGAGACGGGCGACGATATCGTCGGCGTTGAGCGAGCCCCGCAGACGCGTCGAGATCTGTCGCAGCACCGCATCGCCGCCGGAGTGTCCGAGGCTCTCGTTCACATCCTTGAAATGTTCGAGATCGACAAAGATGACCGAGAAGAGCGCGCCGGCCTCGTTGCGCGAGAGATCGAAGCGGCTCGCGAGCTGCTCCTCGAAGGCCTGCCGATTCGGCAGACCGGTGAGCGCATCGTGGAGGCGCTGAAAATTGAGACGACGCTCCTGTTGCTTGATCGTCGTTTTATCGGCGAACGTACACATCGCGAACGGATGCTCGCCGGCGGCATCGGTGACGCCGGAGATCGTGACGTCGACCCACATCTCCTCGCTCAAGCCCGAGATGCGACGCTCGACCGTAAATGCGTCGAGCTTGCCGCTCATCACTTCCGAAAATTCACGCTCGTGCCCATCGAGCAAGTGGTGCTGAACGTCGATGACACTGCGATAGACCGCGTTTGCGTCGATTGCTTTTCCATCGCGATCGAGAATCGCGATGCCCATCGTCGAGCCGTCGAAGACCGCACGAAACTGCGCTTCGCTGAGGTGGAGTGCGCGCTCGGCTTCCTGACGAGCGAGTTCGCTCGCCAGGCGCTCGCGTTCGCGCTGCGCTTCATCCAGGGCGCGGCGTCCGCGGGCATTAGCAAGCGACCATGCGAGGAGCAACGCGCCGATGAGCACGAGGAGCACACCCAAAATCGCCAAGGCGCGCGCCCGCTGTGCGGCCGCGTAGTTCGCCGCTCGGTAATGAAGATCGGCGACGATCATCGCCGTCGTCGCGCCGTAGAGCGCATCGGCGCTCTTCTCGGCCGCTACGCTGAGACGTGCGATTTTCCGCGCCGACCTTGCGTCCATGCGCGGAAGCAACGCCGCGTTCGCGAGCGCATTGGAGAGCGCGATACCCGCCGCACTGTAGGCCTTGGCGCGCGCGACGAAGCGGGCGATCGCAGGAATATCGCCGTGCGGCAAGGACGAACGCAGGGAAGCCGCCGTCTGGGTGATATGGTCTTGCGTGAGGCTGAACACGCCGCCGACCGCACCCGAAACATTGGTAAAACCGATGCGGGTCGAGAGCGGAATGCTGCCTTCCCCAAGAACGTGGCGAACGACGATCTCGGCATGGCGCGGAAACATGAGCGCACCCGGCAGATCGTTAAAAGCGATATCCGCGAGATTTTGCGTGATCTGCGAGCGTTCGTAATTAAAATTCGAACTGTCGCCGATATTTTCGATAACGACGGTGAGCGGATTGAGCGGCGCGCTGACCGGAAGAAATCCCGCCCAGCCCAAGCGCGCATGTTGCGCCTTCGCCCAACCCTTATCGAAAACGGCCATCGAACTTGCTGCATCGATGACGCGCGCATCTTTCGCGAAGAGCACGTTCTTCATTGCAGCGATCTCGCGATTGACGGCGGTCGCCGCTTTTGCCCGCTCCGCCGCACGTCCGGAGACGACGGCATCGCGATAATCGAGGAGCGCGTTCGCCAGCGGCTGGGAAAGTTGGAACGCAACGATGGCGATCCGTTCGCGCGCGACGATCGTCGGAGCCGACCCCTTCGCGATAAAGCGCGTAAACGCGAACGTCTGCGAAACCGCGAGGGCGGTCCCAAACAGAAGCATCACGATCGCGACGATGTTGGGAACCCGATTAGCCCATCGCGTACGCTCGGCCATACGCGAGAGCATACGACGGCGGGGCCGGAATAACTCCTACCGACGAACGCGGGGCCCCACTTTTTCAAGCGGAGCCCTTCGCGAGTCAGAGTGGGGTGACTGACCGGGTTCGAACCGGCGACCTCCTGAGTCACAGTCAGGCGCTCTAACCAGCTGAGCTACAATCACCACGCATGCGCGTCGGTACGCGCCCGGAGGGACTCGA
>JAJXVC010000016.1 GCA_021782295.1 bacterium
AGATGCGTTCGATATGCCCGCGAAGGGTTATCTTGGGGAAATCTTCGCTGGTAACGTTGACGGGCATTCCCAAGGCAATGGCGTGGACATCCTGTTCGTCAACCTGCGCTTGAACGACGTATGCGCTTCCCTCGGCAATGGTAAACATCGCTTGTCCGGCGGAGACGGCATCCCCGGGCAGAATCGTGCGGTTCGCGTCGGTGGGGCGCGTTGCGACGCTCTGAATGATACCGTTGAAGGGAGCCGTTATGCGTTCGAAACCGAGTTGTTGCTGCGCTTGATCGTTGAGAATCTTCGCCTTTAGGGCTTGTGCCTTCGCCGCTTGCACCGAGCTTGTGCCGTAGCCGGTTACGGCGCCGAGTCGTAGCTGCTCGACCGATTGATCGTAGGTCACTTTCGCTTGCTCTTCTTTGGCGCGATCGGCGTCGAGTTGACTACGTGGTATCGCTTTATCAGCGTAGAGCGTTTCATCGGCCGTCAGAACGCGGCGAGCTTCGTTGAGATTGCTGCGCGCGGTGTCGACCCCGGCCTGATATTGCACGCGGGCGTTGCGTTCTTGAATCGCCGCCGTTTTTACATTTGCAACCGAGCTTTGGTAGTCGGCGAGAGCCCCTGCGGCGTTGGCATCGAGCGAAGGGTTCTCAATGGTGGCGAGCAGCTCGCCCGCCTGCACGTGACTGCCTGCCTTCACGGTAATGCTCGCGAGGTTTCCGCCGACTAAGGCGGGGATCGTCTCCATGTGCGGGTGCATCACGGTTCCGTTTTCGGGGAGCTTCACGACGAAGGTCGTCGGTTCGAGTTTTAAGGTTTTAACGGCTAGGGAGTTGCTCGTGTGCGGACGAAACGCGAGCACCAGCCCGACGAGGACGATCGCGACCATTGCGGCGATGACGATGATCCGGGCGTTCTTATTCATGTGGCTCCTTAGTGAAGATCGGCGACGGCGTTCGTCGGTGAAAAAATACCCATGGAGGTGCGCAAACGCACGAGTGCGTCGACGTAAGAGACGCGGGCGGATATAAGGTCATTTTGCGCGGAGATCGAGGTTTGCTGAGCTTGGACGACATCGGATAGCGCGGCAACACCGGCGCGGTACTGAAGCTGCTTGATATGCGCGCTCTCGATACCGAGGCGAGCTTCTTGCTTGGCAAAGCCCACCTGTGCGATCGCCGCTTTTGCGGCGCGATATGCGCTGCGAACATCGTTGAGAGCGACGAGTTTCGCATTAACGAGGGAAAGTTCGGCGCTCTTGACCGCAGCATCGTAGTTGACGCGAGATAGGCGACGGGCGCCGTAATCGACGAGCGGAAGATTGAAACTCGATACTGCCTGAATCTGCCAGAATCCGGGCGTGCCGCGCGGGACAAGAATTTTGAATGGGATTTTCCCGGCGGCATATTCGTTGTCGAGTTGCTGTTGCGTGAAAACGGCGTTCGTCGGAGAAAATTGATTGCCGACCGCGGCGGAGAGCTGAATCTGCGGGAAAAGTTGCGGCAGCCAGCTCTTGCGGTTGAGGTGAGCGACGCGAAGGGCATCGCGTGCGCTTGCGATGTCGGCTCGGTTTGCCAAGGCGATCTGTTCGATTTTTTTCAGCGACATGTGCGGCAGCGGCGGCATTGCGAGTTGCTTCGGCAACGCAAAGGGTGTCCCAAGCGGAGCACCGATGCTCTGGCAGAGCGAGTCGAGCGCGTTGGCGACGTTCGCGCGTGCGGCAACGAGTGTCGATTCGCTGCGCGCGACGGCGACGCGTGCCGAAAGAACGTCGACGCCCGCTGCGACCCCGGCGCGCGCTTTCACGCGAGCATTTTGAAGCAGGAGCCGCTGATAGCGAAGGTCTCCTCGATCGACGTTGACGATTTCGTTATCCTGGACCACGGCGTTATATGCACTGGTCACCGATGTTGCCACTTGCGCCCGTGCGTTACGCAGGTTCGCCTTCGCTTGCTCGAGGTTTGCTTTGGAAACAGCGAGCTGGATTCCGGCGAGCCCTCCGGTTGTTAACGTATATTGTGCCTGTAGCTGCGCGGTATTTTGGCTGAAGACGCTCTGCTGTTGCGCGCCGATGACCGCATATGCGCCGCCGTAATTCGAACTCTTCGACATCATGTTGTTGAGCGACGCGCCGGCGGTCGGCAAATTTTGCGTCTTTTGCGTTGCAAAAGAAGATCGCGCCGCTGCGACGGCTGCCGCCGATGTGGCGACGGTCGAGCTGTGCGCGAGTGCGTAGGCGACCGCTCCGCGCAGGGTGAGCGGGCGCGGTGCTGCGCCGGCCGGGCCGGCGAAGAGCGTTCCGGCGAGTAGAGCCGGAACCGATATCCAAACGAAAAGTAGGCGACGCATACGTCGCCTACTACGGGTGAGGTGGAAAAAAGTTTCAGCGATGGGCTATGGGGTTGACGATGCGCTCGTCGCCGGGGGCGTTCCGCCGGAAGCAACCGGGGGTTGGACGGCAAACCCTGCGGCGAGCAGCGTGGGCAGGATCAATACCGCGAGTGCAGCGATCCAGGCCTTCGGCGCCGCGATTCGGGCGATCCGTTGCATGAGCAGGGAGTTGAGCCAAAGCGCCCAGAGCGAGAACGGGGTGATCGCAGCGAGTAACGTGAGGATCTTGATATTCGCCACCGGGATCACCGCTGCAAGCGAGAGCGAGTTTCTGTAGATATCCATGATGCTCGTAAACGCATCGGGGCCGCGGAGCGCGAGAAAGATGGAACTGATCAGCGCTCCAATCGAGAAAGCGATCGAGACGTTCATGTTCGCGCACCAGAGTTGTTTGAAGGTTGCCTTTCCTCCGAAAATTGCGTTGCAGATCAGGAGGATGACGGTCGCGAGCAAAACGATGACGAGAATACTGATCGGGGAGAAGACCCAAGCGAATGAGGACATCTTCATGCCGATCGCGGCGGCGCTTTGAGCTGTCGCGGCCTGCTGAGGATTGTGCACCGCGGCGATGCGTTGTTCGGTCAGCAAACGTGCAAGGTGTCGCTGGACGGGGGCACTCGCCAACGTCGAGACGATCGTGAGGAGCGAGGAGGCGATGAACGCCCAACCCCAGGTTTGCTTCTCGGCGAGGCGGTCGAAGGCGCTCGCCGGGGCGACGATGGTTTCGTAGAGGCTCGTGAGCCCCGCGTTCTCTTGAGGTGGTGGTGCAGTTGTCATGTCGGCGACTATTGGCGGGAGGTGGGTCGGTTCTTGCCGAGAGGAGCGGATCGCTGAGAAGGCAACCGATCGGGGTCCCCGCTCGCAAGAGGCGTTCAAGGCGCCCCAAGCGCTCTCGTCGCAGTTCCAGAAGGTGCAGGACGAGGATATCCCGCGTCCGTCGTAGTGCGTGCCAAGAATAAAGGCTTTCGGCGCGGGGAACCGCGCTCGCAGCCGGCCCCGGGTGACGCGTGGGGTGGTGGGTGCTGCCGAGCAGGGTCGCGGTGAGTAGCGCGAGCGTGATAGAGTATCGGTAACCCATGGGCGTTCCTCCGCCCGTCATTCCCACGCAAATAGCCGTTGTAAAGGCCCGATTTTGAAAACGCAGAGTATCTCCGTTCCCAAGGCTCCCAAGGAGCCGTTCGTTCGCGTCGTTCCGCTCGGAGGCTGCGGGGAGATCGGCCGAAACATGACGGTGATCGAGACTAACGACGACCTCGTCGTGGTCGACTGCGGGCTGATGTTTCCCGACGAGGAGATGTTCGGCGTCGATATCGTTATCAACGACTTCAGTTACATCCGCGAACGCGTTCACAAACTGCGCGCGGTTTTAGTAACGCACGGGCACGAAGACCATATCGGCGGCATTCCATATTTTTTGCGCGAATTTCCGAACACGCCGATCGTCGGCACGGCGATTACCGGTGCGCTGATCAAAGCAAAATCGCGCGAGCATAAGCTCGGCGAGATGCCGCTGGTTGCCGTTGCGCCCGGCGATCGGGTTCGTTACGGCGAGATCGAAGCTGAATTCGTGCATATCAATCATTCGGTTGCCGGAGCGTGCTCGCTTGCCGTGCGGACGCCGAGCGGAACGATCTTCCACACCGGCGATTTCAAGTTCGATCAGACGCCGATCGATGGCCGACCGGCGGATTTCGCGGCGCTCGCCCGCATCGGTGAGGAAGGCGTGCTCTGCATGCTCGCCGATTCAACGAATGCCGAGCGGCCGGGGCATACGCAGTCCGAGCGTGTCGTCGGCGAAGCATTCACGACGATTTTTTCAAAAGCGACCGGTCGAATTTTGATCGTTTCTTTCGCGTCGAACGTGCCACGCATTCAACAGGCGATCGACCATGCCGAAAAATTCGGCCGAAAAATCGCGTTCCTTGGAAGATCGATGAACAACGTTCTCCACTTTGCTCGCGAGCATGGGCACCTTCGTATTCCGCCGGATATTTTGGTGAAAATCGAAGATGTCGGCAACCTTCGCGCGGACCAAATCGTCGTAATGACGACGGGATCGCAAGGCGAACCAATGAGCGGGCTTACGCGAATGTCGGTGCGCGATCATCCGAAGTTTTCCATCGATTCGGGAGATACGATCGTCATTAGCGCAACCCCGATTCCCGGAAATGAAAAGAGCGTTTACCGAACGATCAACAACCTCTATCGTCTCGGTGCGACGGTCATTCACGGAAACGAGGGCCGAGCCCATGTGTCGGGGCACGCTTCGCAAGAAGAGCTTTTGCTCATGCTCAATTTGATCCGGCCGGAATATTTTATTCCCGTCCACGGCGAGTACCGCATGTTGGTAACGCATGGGAACCTTGCAACGAAAACGGGCGTGCACCCCGAGAGCGTTTTCGTCATCGAAAACGGAGATATCGTCGAATTTACCGCCGAATATGGGGATAAGGTTGGGAAAACCTATGGCGGCATGGTGCTCGTGGACGGCACGGGGCTTGGCGAGATCGGCGAGGCCGTGCTTCGCGACCGCAAGATGCTCTCGAACGATGGGATCGTTACTGCGGTAGTCGCCGTCGACGCGGAGGAGGCGCAAACGATCGGGGTTCCCGACATCGTGACTCGCGGTGCATTTTACGAACCAGAATCGGAAGCCCTCGTCGAACACCTCCGAACGCATTTGAGCGCGATGCTCGCGTCGCTCTCCAGCGACGCTTTACGCGATACTAATTCGGTACGCGAACACGTTCGTGCAACGTTGGCGAAGGAAATTTTTTCGCGAACGCGTCGTCGGCCGGTAATCGTGCCGATCGTTATCGAGGCGTAGTCTCCCGCCGTTGGGGATACTTCTTGCGCTAGCTGCAGCAGCGGCGTACGGCAGTGCCGATTTCCTCGGCGGAATGGCCGCCCGCAAGGCGGCGCTGCTCGCCGTCACGCTTGCAGCGCAGGCGGTCGGGCTGCTCGTGATCCTCGTCGCGCTGGCGCTGCATCCGGAAGCGTTCTCGCTCGCAACGCTGGAGTGGGGAGCGCTCGCCGGCCTTGCCGGGGCCGCCGGCATTGCGCTGCTCTACCATGCGCTCTCCATCGGGCGCATGGGAGTGGTGTCGCCGGTAACGGCTTTACTAGCCGCGGCGGTGCCGGTGATCTTCGGCATCGTGACCGGCGAGCGTCCTTCTCCACTTGCCTATGCAGGCCTGGCGTTGGCGGCGGCGGCGATCCTCGCGATTTCGGCATCATTTGAGAGCGAGGGGAAGCGCGAGTTTAACACCGCGGGCTTGCGCGAAGCGCTGCTTGCGGGGATCGCCTTCGGTATTTTTTTTACGCTTCTCGGCGTCACACGAAACGGCGCCCCGTTCGTGGCTCTGCTCGGCTCGCGTCTCGCCTCGGTGAGCGTACTTGCGTTCGTCGTCTTTTCGACCCGTACGTCGTTACGGATGAACGGCACTTCGTTGATTATCGTGCTGGGCGGAGGGCTCGATATGGCCGCAAATCTACTCTATTTGCTCGCCGCGCGGATCGATGGGCTTGCGATCTCGGCGGTATTGACGTCGCTCTATCCGGCTTCGACGGTTCTTCTTGCGGCGGTGATTTTACGCGAGCGTCTCTCACGCATTCAGTGGGCGGGCGTGCTCTGCGCGCTCGTCGCCGTCGCGATGATCGCCGCGAAGTAGAGGCCGGCGGATCGCGTCGCGCGTCTCTATTCTATAGAGCATCTCCGTAGGGTAAGGAAAGGGAGATACGATCGGGGCAGAGTAGATCGAGAGCACGATGCATTTGCTATGGATCGAAATCACGGACGAAATACGTATCGCACGCGACCGATCCGATTGGCGGCGAATCGCATTCATTCTCGTGGCCATCGCACGCTGGACGCTGTACGCGCCTTTTAATACTGCATCTGCGGATCGGGCGTTGAGTGCGTTCTGGAGTACATTCCGCACGACGGGGCAACCAAAGCCGTAGTCGAAAACGGCGTCGGCTTACCCGATTCCGAGGACTCGCTCGTAGGCGTGCAAGGTCGCGGCCGCAGCGGCCGGCCAGGTGAACTCTTCGAGAATTCGTCGACGCCCTTGCTCGCGAAGCGCCGCATCGCGTTCGTAGCGGTTCCAGGCTCGTTGCGTCGCGCGGAGGATCGACCACGCATCGCAGGGATCGCAATAGTAGGCCGCGTCACCAAAATACTCCGATTCAAAGCCGAGATTGCCGACGACGGTCGCGGCACCTGCGAGCAGCGCTTCGAGCGAAGAGAGACCGGGCGATTCAAAAAGACTCGGTAACAGGTGGACGCGCGCGGCGGCATAGAAGTGGCGCAATTGTTGTTGCGGAATCGCCGGGTAATAATAGACCGGCGCCTCACGTCGCGAACCGAGCTCGCGAAAGCGGGCAAAGATCTCAGGATCGGTTGCATCACCGATGAAAACGAGCGGATACTCCGTGCGCTTGAGTGCGAGCAGGACGAAATCTTGTTGTTTGCGCGCATCGAAACGCGCCGACATGAGCGCGAACGGAGCTGCTTGCAATTCGGCGGGAACCGCAGCGGGATCGCCCGCGGTAAACAGGGCGGCATCGACGGCATTCGGCACCACGGCATGTTCGCAAAAATCGCCGAGATAGGTAAAAATCGCCGCCAGCTCCATCCAGGAGTTCGGGAGAATCGTATCGAGCCGCGAGAGAACGCCTCGGCATGCCGCCGTCGACGGATGCGCCGTCCAAGCGGTTAACGTCGTTCCATCGACGGTAATGTCAACGCTGCGCCGCGCGATCTTTTCCAAGGTGTCGCGTGCGTTGACGATATCGAGCGAGCCGCGGTCGGCGGTGCTTTCAAACAACCAGCGCCGCGCGGCGTGCATCCAGCGCAGCGTGTGGTGCGGCGCCCAAATCGGAGAGAGCGCCACGCGAACGCGGTTGCGTACGGGAGCGAGGACGTCGAGTTGTTGTTCGATTCGGTCGGGAAGGTGGAGGCTCGTCCAGAGATGGACGACATCGAAATCCGCTTCGCAAGCACGCTGCGCGGAGGCGATCTCTACCTCGACGCCGATCGCCCGAAGCTCGCGCGCCGTTGCCTCCATCTGCACGACATCGCCGCCGAAGACACGATAGGCGTCTTCGCGTGGGACAAAGAGCACGCGCATCGTGCGTTACTTCCCTCCCGACCGCAGCCGACGGATCTGCATTGCGTGATTGAAACGCACGATCTCTTCACGCGAATACCCATCGAGATTCGTGAACTCGACGCCGTAGGAGTTACGGCCTTCGACCGGGGCGAGCTTCCCAATCACTTGCGCCCGCGCGAAAATTTGGTCGAAAGCTCGCCGATTGTCGGGAACGCGCACGCGGCGCGGTCCGAACGGCGTTATTTCGGTTCGTTCGCCTCCCTTCGGAAAGACCTCGAGGACGTCATTGGGAAGCGTGAAGCGCAGCTCGATCTCGCTTCCATCCTCGATTGCATCGCCGCAGACGAGGCGGATGCCGCCGGCGCTCACGTCGGCGCAGAAACCATTGAGCCATACCGAACCCGGCCGACGAAAGGAGATCGGAAACGAGGTGCTCTGTCGCAAGTCTTTGCGGCGCTGGTCCTTTTGGGAGGGCGGTTTGTCATCGCGTACGTGCGCTCGCGCCGCTGCCTCGCGTCGCTGTAAGTCCATGATCTCAGCGTGCAATTGCTTGCGTTCAGGCGGCGTAATGCCGTCGAAGGTGACTCCGTATTCGTATCCTGCGCCGTCGGAGGGAGACCTTCGCCCCGCGACGTGGCCGCGCAGACGCAACGGCGAACTGCTTCCGCGCCGCAACTCGAAGCGAATGACGCACTCGCGGTCGAGTAAGACGAGAGACCGGATGCGGCAACCCGTCTCCGAAATATCGATTAACGTTCCAAAGACTTGGGCCGCTTTGCCGCCGGCCTCGAAAGAAATAGGGATCTCCAGCGACTGTCTGAAAGCCGCACGTTTTGGAGTCGCGTTCTCGCCGTCCGAGCGCGGAGGCTTTCCGGAGCCGCCCGAACCTCGCGTTATCCAGGACATAGGCGACCTATTTAGTGGACGACGCGCGAGAACCCTTATTGCGCGCACCGAACCGGCTCCGCGAGGGGGATACCCTCGCGGAGCGGCCGCACGTTCGTGCTAGAGCGAGGACCAAACCTCGAGCTTGCGCTTTACACCGTCGATGACGGCGTCGGTGAACTCGGTGGTCGTGGCTTGGCCGCCGAGGTCGGCGGTCGCGGTACCGCTGTGAATCGCTTCCAGGGAGGCTTCGTAGATCGCGCGTGAAGCGTTGCTCGCGCGCTTGTCGTCGATATAGCCGAGCATCGCTCCCGCGGCCAAGATCATCGCCAGCGGGTTCGCGACATTCTTTCCGAACAGGCGCGGTGCCGTTCCGTGCGGCGCCTCGGCCATCACGGTGCTCGGTTTGAATGCTTCGCCCGCTTCAGGCGAGCCCTCGAAGGAGAGGAGTACCGACTCGGCTCCGGCGATCGATCCGAAGAGTTGCATGACGAAATCGGAGAGGCAATCTCCGTCGCGGTTGAGCGACGGGATAACGAGCGGATCGTCCCCGACCGAACTCAACAGTAATGCGTAGGTTGCATCGATGAGCTGCGGCTCGTAGGGAACATCTTTGTTGCGCGCTGCTGCGGCGTCCATCTCTTCTTTGAGCAGGCCTTCATAGACCGGGCTGACCGTGTACTTCGGGCCGCCGAAGACGCGCCCGCCGACCTTGCGCGCATGCGCGAACGAATACTCCGAAACGTACCGACAGATCGTTCGCGAGATCGATTCGGTGCGATAGGCAATCTCGTCGCCGTCGACGCTCTCGCGCCATTCTTTTGCTCCATACGCATCGCCGACCGCCATACGAACGACGGCAATCGGCGCGTGAATACCACCGACCGGACGGACGCGCGGCAGGCGGCGGCCGGTACGGACGATGACCTTGCCGTCGATCTCTTTGCGGAGGATGGCGTTGGGCGATCCGACGTCGTTGCGCTGCTCGGGGGTGATCGTTGCGGCCTTGATGCCGAAGCGATGCTCCCTCATCGCGGCGGCCGCTTCGTGGACCACCGCATTATTGCTTTTACGGCGGTTTTCGAGCGAAAGGTCGAAGCGAAGAAAATCGAGTTCGAGGTCGATCGTCTCGCGTGCGATTACGCGTAACGATTCCTCCAGTAATTCCTGTCCGGTTTGATCGCCCTCGAGGACGACGACGGTTGGCTTGCTCAAAAGAACTCCTCGTACGATGACGAATGAAATCGCCCAATGGCACGCGTGCGTCGTAAGGCAAGTTCGAGAGATCGCCTAAACTCGGAGATCGTCGGGCTTCTTGCGCTCGGATGCGCGCTGCTCTTCGGAATCGCGTTGGCGCTACCGCAGCATTCCGGCGAGATCGGGCGTTGGGGCGCCGCGATGTTGCATCGCATCTTTGGTGATGGAGCCCCGCTTTTCCCGGTACTCATCGCCCTAATCGGCGCGATCGTCTTTCTTGAAATCGACGTTCCACGCTTGATTGCGACCTATGGCGGAGCGGCGTTTGCATACTTTTTACTCGCCGACGCGGCCTTAGGTGCCCGGAGCGACCGCTCCGGAGGGATTCTCGGCTCCTCGATCTGGTGGATGCTCCACCGGCTCGTGGGCGGGGTCGGGGGCGCCCTGTTCCTCATTCTCTCGGCGGTCGTGCTGACGATGTGGCTCGCGAATCTTCGTCTGAAGTTGGTTCTCGGTGCGATCGGCGCGCTCGTCGCTCGCATTCGCCTCCCGCGCATCCGGCTTCCCGAGATCGAACTTCCGCAGTGGCGGATGCCGAATTTTTCCCGACCCGCCCTGCCTGCGCCGGAGCCGACGGCACCGGTGGAGAGTAGCGTTCGCCCCGAGCGCGTCGCGTACGACGAATCGGCTCCGTACGTCGAGCCGCCGCGGGCACCAGTTCCGGCGCGCATTCCGGCCGCCCCGCTCGAGGGCGAGTACCAAGCGCCCGACCCGGCGGCGCGCGCGCGCACCTACCGTCTGCCCGATCTCTCGCTCTTCGACCCGCCGGCGCGCCAAGTCGTCGACGAGACGAACCGCGCGCACGTGCTCGAAGATACGCTCGCTTCGTTCGGCGTCGGCGCGAAGGTGCAGCATATCGAGCGCGGCCCATCGATCACGCGCTACGAATTGCGGCCGGAGCGGGGCGTGAAAATATCGCGGATCGCGTCGCTCGCCGACGATCTCGCGCTTGCGCTCGCGGCGACAAGCGTTCGCATCGAAGCGCCGATCCCCGGAAAATCCGCGGTCGGCATCGAGGTCCCCAACGCCAACGTCTCGGTCGTCGCGATTCGCGAGATTCTCGAGGCGCTTCCCAATCGCGGGCAGATTCCGCCGCTCTGGATGGCGCTAGGAAAAGATATTACCGGGCGGCCGGTCTTCGGAGACCTCGGGAAGATGCCGCATCTTCTCGTCGCCGGAGCGACGGGTTCGGGCAAATCGGTCTGTTTGAATACCATCGTCGCGTCGCTGCTCGTCGCGGCGACGCCCGACCAAGTGCAGATGCTCATGATCGACCCGAAGCGCGTCGAGCTGACCGTCTATAACGGGATTCCGCATCTCATTAAAGAGGTCATCACCGATCCGAAGGTTGCTGCGGGCGCGCTCTTGGAGATGACGCGCGAGATGGATGCGCGCTACGAACGCTTCGCCAAAGCGGGCGTGCGGAAGATCGAAGAATATAACGCCAAGTACCCCGACGAGCGCCTCCCCTTCGTGGTCATCATTATTGACGAACTCGCCGATCTTATGCTGGTTGCGCCGTCGCGCGTCGAAACGACGATCATGCGCCTCGCACAACTCGCGCGCGCAACGGGTATCCACCTTATCGTTGCGACGCAGCGCCCATCGGTCGATGTGATCACGGGGCTCATCAAAGCGAACATCCCCTCGCGCATCGCCTTCGCCGTGAGTTCGCAGGTCGATTCGCGCACGATTCTCGACCAAGCGGGGGCGGAGCGTCTGCTCGGCCGCGGCGACATGCTCTTCCTTCCGATCGATGCGCCCAAGCCGATGCGCGCGCAGGGCGCGTTGATCTCCGGCCCCGAGGTGACGCGCCTCGTTGAATTTTGGGCGCGACAAGCGCGTCCGGAGAATCTCCTCGAAGTCGAGCTCGTACCGGTCACCGATGACGAAGAGGGCGGCAAACGTGAGGTCGATGCGCTCTGCTACGAAGCCGCGAAGTTTATCATCGAGACGAACGTTGCTTCGACTGCAGCGTTGCAAGCACAGTTTTCGATCGGCCATCCGCGCGCCGTGCGCGTGATGAAGCAACTCGAAGATTTCGGCGTCGTCGGCCCGCACGAAGGGACGAAGCCGCGAAAGATCGGGCTCTCGCTCGGCGATCTCGAGCTCTTGGCGCCACGAATGGGCAAGGGTATCGGCTCGCAACAGGGACTCTTCGACTGATGCGACGTTGGCAGCGTCCAACGTTGTATGCCTCGGCCGCCCTGCTATCGTTCGTAGCGGCGATGTGGATCGGTTTGCTGGTGATGAAGTTCGGCGAACCGGCGCCGGTGATGGCCTTTGCGCGTGCGATCGTCGGCGTGCACGCCCGGATCGCCTGGGATTTCACGTTGATCGCGCGCCCGGAGGTGCTGCTGCCTTTAGGGATCGCGCTGATCGTCACGGCGTTCATCGCTCGCCCTTGGCGCGGACGCATCGCCTTCTCGCTCTTCTCGCTGATCCTCTCGTGGCGAGCCGACGCATTCCTCCAGCATCTCTTCCGGCGGCCGCGCCGCACCGACTGGGTGATCCATCACGAGACCTCGTTTTCATATCCGAGCTCGCATGCGGCGATCTCGTGCGGCTTCTACCTGCTCTGGGCATTTTTTATCGCTCGTAGCGAGCTGCCGCTTGCGCTGCGTGTCGTGCTGGTGAGCCTGCTCGTTCTGCTGTGGCCGACGATTCTTTGGTCGCGGCTCGCGCTCGGGGCGCACTATCCAAGCGACCTCCTCGGCGGCACCTTCGTCGGCTTGGCGGCGGTCTTCGCGCTTGCTGCGGTAGCCGAGACGATAAAGGTGGTAGGCGCCACCTCGCGGCGGGCATAGCATCGTCGTCAATGAGCGTTGCGACGGTGGCCGGCGACCCTGCGCTGGCAAAGATTGAAGAAAAGATCGCGGCGGGCGATTCGCTTTCGTTTGAAGATGGGCTCGCACTCTATGCGACGCGCGATCTCCACACCTTAGGGCGCCTCGCGCGCGAACAAAAAATACGGAAGAGCGGAGAGAGCGTCTATTACGTTTTAAATCGCTATATCAACTCGACCAACGTTTGCTATGCAGGGTGTACATTTTGTTCGTTTGCGGTCGACGAATTTAAGGAGAAGGCTCGCGTCTTTCGGATGACCCCCGATCAGGTCTTCGAAAAAGCGTTGGAGACCGGTCGAAATTTCAACCAGCTCCACATCGTCGGCGGGCACGATCCGCGCCAACTCTCGCTCGATTACTGGCTGCCGTTAATGCGCCGCTTCAAGGCAGATCTGCCGTACGTGCAGCTTTCACTCTTTACCGCCGCCGAAATCGACTATATGGCGCGCCGCCATCGGCTGAGCTATCCTGCGATCGTCGCGCAGCTCAAGGAGGCGGGGCTCGACAACGTCAACGGCGGGGCGGCAGAGATCTTTGCCGAGGAAACGCGCAAGAAAACCTGTCCGAACAAAGTCACCGCCGATCAGTGGCTTGAAGTGCATGAAGAACTCCATCGGCAGGGTATCGCCAGCAACGCGACGATGCTCTACGGACACATCGAGTCGATCGAGGATCGAATCGACCACCTCATTCGTTTGCGCGAGTCGCAGCGTCGCTCGCCGGGCTTTAATGCGTTCATTCCGCTTGCATATCATCCGGATGGAAACGAACTGAGTTATTGCGGCTGGACCGGCGGCATCGACGATATCAAGACTTTTGCCATTGCTCGATTGATGCTCGATAACTTCGATCACATCAAAGCGTACTGGATGATTCAAGGGCTACAGGTCTGTCAGGTCGCGTTGGATTTCGGTGTCGACGATATGGACGGCACACATGGGTCGACGGACGAAGAGATGATCTATCACGCCGCCGGAACGCGCTCCGGGCAATACGTCGACGACCGCGAATTTCGTCGCTTGATCGAGAACGCGGGCTTTACACCGGTGCGCCGGAATTCGACCTATGAGACGTTCGCGCATGATTGGAGCCCCGATGCTTAAGTGCGGTCGTATCAAATATACGAACGATCTGCCGATCTTCGCCGCTTTTGATGAGCGCGTGATCGATTACCCGGGAACGCTGCACGAAGATGTCCCCACGAGTTTGAATCGGATGCTGCTCGCAGGCGAGCTTGACCTTGCTCCGATCAGTGCCTTTGCGTGGGCACGCAACGCCGACCGGCTCGCGCTGCTTCCCGATCTTTGCATCGGCGCGCGCGACGAGGTCGTTTCCGTCGTGCTTGTATCGCAGACCCCGCCGGCGTTGCTTGAGAACGCGCAAATTTTCGTCACGAAAGAATCCGCGAGCGGCAGAAATCTTTTGCGCGTGCTTCTCGAACGCCGCTACTGCATCGCACCATCCTATGTTGAGGACGAGCAGCCGATCGAACGGGCACGCCGAGGCTTTCCGGCGCTCCTGATCGGCGATGCGGCTATCGATGCCGTTGAAGAGTTCCCGCGTGCGCAGGTCTACGATCTCGGCACCCTCTGGCACGAGTGGACGGGGCAACAGACGGTCTTTGCCGTCTGGGCGGCACGGCGCGAGATCGTCGACGAACGCCGCGAAGAAGTACGCGCCTGCATGGATGCGCTCACCGACGCAGTGACGTGGTCGAAGCGCAACATGCCGACGGTGATCGCCGCTGCACAGCAACGCTTCGCACGACCGTCAGGATTTTACGAAGACTACTACGAGAAACTGAATTTTACGTTTCACGCCGCTGCGCGTAGCGGCTTAGCCGCCTACTGTAAAGAGCTCCACGCGATCGGCGCCATTCCGCAAATTCCAATCGTCGCACCGGAGGTGACCGATGCCCTCGCTCGCTGAGTTACTCGACCGCGCCGCTGCCGGCGGGCGCTTGAGTGTCGAGGAAGGGGTGCGCCTCTACGGTGAGGCCTCGCTTCACGACCTCGGCTCCGCAGCACATGCGCGGCGACTCGCCATGCATCCGGGCGACACGGTCTCCTACGTCATCGATACGACGATTAACTATACGAATATCTGTAACGTGCACTGCACGTTCTGCGCTTTCTTTCGGCCGGAGCAACATAAAGAAGGCTACACGATGTCGCACGACCGCGTACTCGAGCGGGTGAAATTTGCTGCCGATCAGGGCGCGACGCAAATTATGATCCAGGGTGGGGTCAATCCCGAGCTCGGCGTTGCATGGTTCGAGCAGTTGTTCGAGCGCGTGCGCCGCGAGTACCCGCAGGTCGATATCCATTCGCTCTCGGTCTCGGAGATCGTCGGCATCGCAAAAGTGGAAGGTTGCTCGACGCGTGAGGTATTACAGCGGCTGCAGGCTGCCGGGCTGAAATCTCTCCCCGGTGCCGGCGCTGAGATTCTCGTCGAACGCGTCCGCAAGCGAATCTCCGCGCGCAAGGTCGTGCCGGAGGCCTGGATCGGCGTCATGCGCGAGGCGCAGCAACTCGGGATGCCGACGACGGCAACGATGATGTTCGGTTCGATCGAGACGCCCGAAGAGCGCATCGAGCATATGCGTGTGCTGCGCGATCTGCAGGATGAGACCAACGGATTCACCGCGTTTATCCCGTGGTATTACGTACCGTTTAAGACGCCGTTGCGCGGAAAAGAAGCAACGGGGCTCGAGTATCTGCGTGTGCTTGCAATCTCGCGCCTCTTCCTCGATAACATTCCGCACCTACAAGCGTCGTGGTTGACGCCCGGGCTAAAAATGGGGCAACTCGCGCTGCTCTACGGATGCGACGACATGGGCGGCACGATTCTCGAAGAGCAAGTCGTGCACGATGCCGGTTCGACCAATGAAGCGACGCGACGCGACGTAGAGAACGCGATTATCGGCGCCGGTTTCCGACCGGTGATACGCGATACCTATTGGAACGTTCGGTCGGAGCCGGCGCTCGCGACGGCTGGATAACGAAGCCGCCGACGAAGCGCCGTTCCCGAAACGTGCGTCTTTCGCTATTTCAACGATTCTACGTACGTTGCGATATCGAGGACGTCTTTCTTACTGAGCGTTCCCGGATAGAGGTTCGGCATTGGAAGTGCCGGGTGCTCGATCCAAGCAACGGTCTGCGTCAGGTTCTTGCGAGCCGCTTCGTTCTGTAGCGAAGGGCCCATGCCGCCTTGTCCGCCTGCGCCGTGGCAGTTTTCACAGTGTTGCGAGAAGAGCTCGCGGC
>JAJXVC010000241.1 GCA_021782295.1 bacterium
CGCAGGCTTTCGAGTTGTGTCCCGATTCCAAGGACCATATTCACGACGCGGTTCTTCCCTCCGCCGAAAAGTAAATCGGCAAGCGAGGCCAACACGCTTAGGCGTTGGTTTTTCAGCATAAGGTTATAGACGTCATGGTGAATATCGTGCGATGTTTCGTGACAGAGTACGCCGGCGAGCTCCTGCTGGTTCTGCACGAACGTCATGAGCGAATCGGTGACGTAGACGTTTCCGCCGGGTACGGCAAAAGCGTTCGGCTGGCTCATGTGAACCAAAAAGAAGTGGAACGGGAAATCGTATTGCGGGTCTGCGACCTTCGCGATGCGCGCGGCAATTGGGTTGAGAATGTTGTAGTAGGGCGACGAATGAAGAATGACGCCCTTGTTTTGCAAGGTCTGGTACTCTTGCCGGCCGACCTGCGCTTCCCATTGGTGTTCGGTAATCGCCGCGGCAGGGGAGATCGCTGCGAAGGCGAGCATCGCTGCGAGGATCGGGACAACGATTCGGAGCTTCATGGAATCTCTCTTTCGCCTCCTCGTCGAATGAACACCGTTCGACGCGCTCGTCGGATCTCTTCGACGGGCATGTCGTTCGACGCCGCGCGAAAGGATTCCACGTTATAAAACGATAAATCACGAGCGTTCGCTGCCTGGAACCCGGTGAAAATCCGGGACGGTCGCGCCACTGTAAGCGGGGAGCCTCCATCGTCACTGCATTTGCGGGAAGGCGTTTGGAGCAAAGGCAACGATCCGCAAGTCAGGATACTGCATCGAACGCTATCTGCTGTACACCTCGCGCAAAGGTGGTGCGTTTGATCCTTTCAATTTGTGAATCGATGGCGAGATCGTGAGCTCGATCTCGACGAGAAAAGGCGATGCCGGCGTTACCCGTCTCGGCGGCGGCGAAGGCATTTCGAAAGCCGATGCGCGCGTGGAAGCATACGGCGCAATCGATGAACTCAACACCTACATCGGCTTGGCTCGCGCGCTCTGCACCGACGAAGAGATCCGAGGGATCGTCCGCTCGATTCAACGGGAACTCTTCCCCGTCGGCTCGGCAATTTCTACGAAGCCGACCGCGAATAAAACCGTTCCGATAATCGAGAAGGCGATGGTGCATCGCCTCGATGCGCTCGTCGAGCGTTTTGAAGCCGAGCCGCATATTCTGCGCGACTGGTCGCTGCCGGGTGAGTTTCGGGAGTCTGCGGCATTCGACATGGCGCGCGCGCTCTGTCGGCGCGCAGAACGCGCGGCGGTGCGCTATGTTACCAACGGCGGCGTCGTGCAGCCGACCGTGCTCGAGTACCTCAATCGCCTGAGCGATGTTCTCTGGCTCTGCGCGCGGGTCGTCGAAGCGCGCAACGGTATCGATGCGCGTTTGCGCGACGAAGAACACCAAGGGCCCCCGTGGTCGCGCGCGTGGTAATGCGCTCCGGAGTTTTTGCCGCCGCAATCGCTCTCGATATCGTGATCGGCGACCCGCAGTGGCTGCCGCACCCGGTTCGAGCGATCGGTGCCGCAGTCAACGCCTGCGATCAGCTCGCGCGCGACCTCGCGATGCGCGAGCATCGAGTCGCCGGGCGCATCGCCGGAATTGTTACGACCGTTGCGGTCGTCGGCGGCACCTACCGCGCTGCGGATTGGTTGTTGCGACGAACTGGGAAGAGCGCCACGGTACTCGAGAGCATTCTTGCAGCGAGTACGCTTGCGTGGCGGAACCTCATGGATGAAGTACGCTCGGTGGAAAGGGCGCTGGAGAGCGGCGAGCTCGAGTTGGCACGACGGCAACTCGCGCGGATCGTCGGACGCGACACGCACGAATTAAACGAAGCGGAGATCGCGCGAGCCGCCATAGAAACGCTTGCGGAGAGCCTGTGCGACGGCATCGTTGCGCCGCTCTGCTATCTTGCGCTCGGCGGGGTTCCGCTCGCGTTGGCATATAAGGCGGTCAATACGCTCGACTCCATGATCGGACATATCGAGCCTCCCTATCGCGCCTTCGGATGCTCTGCGGCCAAGCTCGATGACGCGGCAAATTTCGTTCCGGCACGCGCGAGTGCGCTTGCAATCGTCGCGGCCGCGCACTGCTCGTTCGGAAACGCTTCGCAGAGTCTACGGGTATGTCGACGCGATGCCGACGCACATCGCAGCCCGAACGCCGGATGGCCGGAGGCCGCGATCGCCGGCGCGCTCGGCGTGCGCTTGGGTGGTGGCAACAGCTACGACGGGTTGCTCGTGCACGCTCCATCGATCGGTGCGGAGTTTCGCGCGCCGCGCGCAGCGGATCTGCCGTGCGCTCGGCAGATCGTGAGCCTCGCTGCCGCGCTGCTCGCGATGACGATCCTCGCTCTCCTGGCGGTGCGCGATGCTCTGCGCTAAACCGCGAACGCCGATACACGGCGGCGCTCTCGAAGGGCTTGCGCAGCGGTATGCTCTGCATGCCGCCGACCTCATCGATTTCAGCGCCAACATCAATCCGTTCGGTCCGCCGCCGGCCGTCCTCGCATTGCTCGCCGACCGCGATGCGGTAACCCGTTCGCTCGCAGCCTATCCCGATCGCGATGCGTCGTCGCTCAAGAGTGCGATTAGCGAACGATACACCGTACCACGCGCGGCGATCGCCGTCGGCAATGGGGGTGGGGCGTTGTTCGATTCCATGCTTCGTTCGATCGCCCCGACGCGTTGCCTCGTGCCGATTCCCGCATTTAGCGAGTATCGTCGCGCCATCGAAGCTTGCGGACACGGTTGGGAAACGTTTGCTCTCGAAAGCCGGGAAGATTTTCGCCTCGATCCGCGCCGTACGATTGCAGAGATCGAACGCAACTCCCCCGGCGTGCTGATTCTGACCAACCCGCACAATCCGTCGGGAGCGCTCGCTCCGCGCGATGCGCTCCTCGATATCGTCCATGCGGCCTCGGCGATGCACTGCACGGTGCTGCTCGATGAAGCGTTTATCGATTATGCTCCCGGGGAATCGCTTCTCGCCGATGCGGCGACAATGGAGCATCTCGTCGTCTTTCGCTCGGTGACGAAATTCTATGCGATGCCGGCGATGCGCGTCGCCTATGCCGTTGCTGCTCCACCGCTCGCCGAGCGAATCGAGGCGTTCTTACCGTCGTGGTCGACGAGCACGCTGGCGATCGAAGCGGCAGCGCGTGCGATCGGGGATCGCCTCTTCGACGAACAAAATATTCGGTGTAATGCGATGTTGAGAGATGAAGTTGCGCGTCATCTCGGAGATATCGGCGTGCGGGTGCTGCCGTCGGCAGCGAATTATGTATTCCTCGAACTCCCCGAATCGTGGGGCACACGCGAGCTTATCTGCGAGAAGCTCGTGCGGGCTTGGGGAATGG
>JAJXVC010000242.1 GCA_021782295.1 bacterium
CCCGGCGCGCTCTTCGTTGCCGTGCGCGGCGCGCACGTCGATGGGCACACATTTATCGCTGACGCTATCGCGCGCGGCGCCGCCGCGGTGGTTATCGAAGCGCGCGCGGAGATCGGCGCGCTCGCCGTTCCAACGGTGATCGTGCACGACTCGTTGCTATCGCTCTCGCCGATCTCCGCTGCTTTCTTCGGCGATCCATCGCACGCGCTCTCGGTAATCGGCATCACCGGAACCAACGGAAAAACGACTTCGACGCGCATGCTCGCCGCAATCTGCGCCGCAGCCGAGATTCCGTGCGGCGTGATAGGAACGGTCGGCGCGGAGTTCGGAACAAAAACGTGGACGCTTACGAATACGACGCCGCTTCCGCACGAGCTTCACGCGTTGCTCGCAGCGATGCGCGACGATGGTGCGCGCGCCGTCGCAATCGAAGTGAGTTCGCACGCACTTGCGCTCGGTCGCGTCGAAGATGTTCGCTTCGCCGCCGCCGGGCTCAGCAATATCACGCAGGATCATCTTGATTTTCACGGCAGCATCGAGGCCTACGCCGCAGCGAAACATCGCCTCTTCGAACTCGCGCCGATCTGTGCGTTCGGGCTCGACGACCGCTGGGGCGCGCAGTGGTTTGCCGAGTTCGCCCCGCAACGTCGCTGCATCGGCTACGCGCTTGAAGGCCCCGCGGAGATTCGTCCCGAGGACCTCCGCTTAATCCCAACCGGGGCGAGTTTTACCCTTGACGGCGTCGCGTTCGAGCAACATCTTCCCGGACGTTTCAACGTTGAAAACGCGCTGCTTGCCGTCGCGCTTGCGCGTTTGATCGGCATCGATACGAAGATCGCGGCGAGAGGAATCGCGGCGCTGCAAGGGGTTCCGGGGCGGATGCAGCGGGTCGGCGGCGGCGACATCAACGTCGTCGTCGATTATGCGCATACCCCCAATGCACTCGAAAACGCCCTGCTTGCGCTGCGCGAGAACCTGCAAGGGCGGTTGGTACTCGTCTTCGGCTGCGGCGGTGACCGCGATCGCAGTAAACGACGCGCAATGGGCGAGGTCGCCGCTCGTCTCGCCGACCAGGTCTATCTCACGAACGATAATCCGCGCAGCGAGGAGCCGCAGGCGATCGTCGAAGAGATCCTTGCCGGAATGCCGCACCCGCCGGCAGCGATCGAACTCGACCGTCGGCGCGCCATCGAACGTGCGGTTCTTCACGCCGCCGCCGGGGATACGGTGCTCGTCGCTGGAAAAGGGCACGAGAACTATCAAGTCGTCGGCGACCGGGTGCTTCCCTTCGACGACGTCGCCACGGCGGCCGATGCCTTGGCGCGAAGGAGGGTCGGCGCGTGAGGCGCTTCACAATCGAGGAAATCGTTCGCGCCACTGCCGCGCATCGCGTTCATAATGAAGCGACGCTCGCGCCGATGCGCATCGTTACCGATACGCGAAGTTTAGAAACCGGCGATGCGTTTCTTGCGCTGCACGGCGACCGATTCGACGGCCACGATTTCGTCGCGGAGGCTTTCTCCAAAGGCGCGGCGCTCGCTATCGTCGACCGCGCGGTTGTTTCAATGGCGGATCGCCCGATCGTCGAAGTAAGCGACACCCTCCTCGCCTACATGGCGCTGGCAAGTGCTGCACGCGCGCGATTTGCAGGGCACGTTATCGCGATTACCGGGAGCAGCGGCAAGACCACGACGAAACACCTTCTCGCGCAATTACTTCGTGCGCGATACGGCAACCGTCTGCACGTAACGAACGCAAATGAAAATAACGAAATCGGCGTCAGCAAGTTGCTGCTCGAATCTCATGACGACCACGATGTCATCGTCGTCGAGATGGGGGCGCGAAAATATCGCGATATCCATACGCTGGTGGAGATCGCACAGCCGCACTTCGGGCTACTCACCAACGTGGGCGAGGCACACTTAGAAATCGTCGGCTCGCGCGAGCGACTGGCCGAAACGAAGTGGGGACTTTTTTCGACCGGTGCATCGCCCTTGCTCAACGCGCGCGACCGCGTCTCGCAGCATCGCGCTGCAACCCTGGGGCAGATTCCTCATTGGTACGACGCTATGGACGAAGACCGCGATGATATCGTGCGCGCTCCCTTTACCGCGCTCATTCGTGACGAGATCGTCCTGCATCGCGAACTCAACGGTCGCCCGCGCCGCGCGCGTACGGAACTTTTTCTTCCCGGGCACCACAATCGCGTGAATGCTGCCGGAGCCGCCGCCGCCGCAATCGAGCTCGGCTTCCGACTCGACGAACTTGCAGAACTCATGCCGACGCTCACGTTGCCCGAAGGGCGCTACCAGCGCCATGAGATTCCCGATTTCATCACCATCGTGTACGATGCATATAATGCCAATGCAAGTTCGATGCGCGCGGCGATCGACGCATTCGGAAACGAAAACGGGGCGCGCCATATCGCCGTGCTTTCGAGCATGGCCGAACTCGGCGACGAATCCGAACGCCTTCACGAACTTGTCGGCGAACATTTACAGCCGGACAAAATCGACGAGGTTCTCGTCGGCGGTGAGTATGCAGAAGCGTTGGAGCGCGGTGCGCTGCGTGCCGGCTTTTCACGCGACCGGGTCCAACGCTTCGACGACAATCACACCGCGGCGCTCTGGTTACTCGAGCGTACGAAGAGCGGCGATATTGTCTTGTTGAAGGGCTCGCGGCGTTATCATATGGAAGAAATTCTCGAAGAGGTCCTGACGGCGTGCGGAGTTTAGCGGTCACGAACGAGGCGTTGCCGACCGGAATCGTGGCGATCCCGGTGCGTACGCGTTTGCTCAAAAAGGGAGACGATCTCGTTGCCGTCGTCCAGGATGCCGTGCGCGGCATCGCCGCTCCCGGCGACGTAATTGCCATCTCGGAAACGGCGGTGGCCATCGCGCAGGGAGCTTTTGTTGCCGCCGAGGCAATTCGTCCGTCGAAGCTTGCCTTTGCGCTCGCGCGTCGCGCGCACCCTCTCGCAACGGTGAACCAACCGGAGTCAATGCAATTGGTCATCGACGACGTCGGCGTCCCACGCGTTCTGCAGGCGGTCGGCGCGCAAATACTGGGATTGCTCGTCGGGAAACGCGGTCGCTTTTACGAGATGCTTGGAGAAGCCATTACCGCAATCGACGGATATACGGGGACGATGCCGCCCTACGAACGCGCGATCGTACTCGCGCCGCGCGAACCCGATGTCGTCGCTGCGAAGATTGCCGCTGCATTGCGTTGCGGTTGCGCGATTGTCGATGTGAACGATCTGCATCGCGCGAAAGTGCTCGGGTCATCGGCAGGCCTTGCAATCGATACGACGGCGACGGCGTTACTGGAGAACCCGCACGGCAACGGCGA
>JAJXVC010000017.1 GCA_021782295.1 bacterium
CGCGGGCATATCGAACGCATCTCTCCGATTGCGACACGTTCGACCGACGCCGGGTCGACCGCGCGCGAAGTGTTGACCACGGTCGCCCTCGACGAAACCAATCCGGTCCTGCGCGACGGAATGACCGCGAACGTCGATATTCTCACGACCAGCATTCCGCACGCACTCGTCGTTCCGACCGCAGCGATCGTTCGCGTCAAAAAACAAACGAAGGTCTGGGTTCTCCGGAACGGCAAAGCGCATGAGGTCGCCGTCGTTCTCGGCAAGAGCAACGACGTGCAGAGCGTCGTGCGCTCGGGGATCGTCGCCGGCGAAACCATCATCGCGCACGCGCTTCCGACATTACGAGAAGGTATGCGCATCGTGCCGATTCCACAGAGCAGCCCCTCGGGTAATCCGTGAGCGTTCTCGCCGCCTACATCGAAGAAGCCCTCGCCTCGCTCTGGCGCAATCGCCTTCGCTCCGTGCTCTCGCTCCTTGGGACGGTCATTGGGATCGCGTCAACGATCGCAGTGCTGGGGTTGAGCCAAGCGGGCGCCGGCGGGTTAGAAAAGTCGCTCAGCAATGCAGACTCGATCGGGTGGGTGGTCGTCGTCGACCGTTCGTCGGATAATCCACTCGCAGCAACGCTCTACTACCGCGATGTCGCCCGCTTCGTCGCTCGGAGTAACGGCGCGATTTCTTCCGCTTATGCGGGGTATTTCGGTCGCATGTATCCAGTGAATGTCGGCGGGAAGACGCACTACCCGCAGCTTCACGGAACCGATAAGGGCGCCAACGCGATGGTTATCCTCGAAGGGCGCAAGATTGACCACAACGATGTTTTAGAATCGGCGAATGTCGCGATGCTTTCGAAGGAAGCGCGCAAGACGCTCTTCCCGCACGAAGACCCGATCGGCAGGAGCATTTCAGTCGGGAATGCGCGTCTGCGTATCGTCGGTGTCTTCGATCCGACGGGAAGTTTACTGAGTAGCGCGGTCGGAGACGCCGTCTACGTTCCCTACACCACGATGCATCGCATCGCGCCGGGACCGATCGACGGGATTATGTTCTACGGCGCTCCCGGCGTTCCATCAAAGCAAGTAAGCGCCGCTGCAATTGCCGCACTACAGAGCATTCACGGACCGCACGCAAAATACACGGTGCAAGACCAGGCGAAATCGCTCGGCATTTTTTCGCACGTCCTCGGCGGTATCGGCATCGGCATCACGTTCATCGGTGGAATCGCACTGTGCGTCGCCGGCATCGGCATTATGAACATTATGCTCGTCTCGGTAAACGAACGCACGCGTGAGATCGGCATTCGCAAGTCGATCGGCGCGAGTTCGGCGGATATTTCTTTGCAATTTTTGATCGAGGCAACGATCCTCTCGATGATCGGCGGCATTATCGGCACGATATTCGGCGTCATCATCGTTCTCGAGCTACAAGGTAGTATCGTTCATTTCGCCGGGAGCGCACCCGTCCCGTGGGCGATGGTGTTATCGATCGCCGCATTTTTCACAATCGGCATCGGCATCGGCTTCGGCGCCTACCCGGCAATTCGCGCCGGGCGGCTCGATCCGGTCGAAGCATTGCGGAGTTAACGTGTTCGATTACATTCGCGAAACGCTCGACCTCATGCAGGCGAACCTCACCCGCACGATACTGACCCTTATCGGGCTCGTCGTCGGCGTTGCCGCAATTATCTCCATTCAGGTTGCCGCCGCCGGAATGGCCGCGGCGGTCAACGGTGCATTCCGCGGCATCAACATGAACACGTTCTTCATCTTTCCGAAGTCCACCCAAGGCAGTACGCAACGCGCCAATCTTGGGCTCTCCGATCTCGAACTGCTCGACAAAAGCGTGCCCGGAGTCGAGACCTCGATCCCGTTCGGCCAGACGCGCACGATCGTCAACGCCGGGCACCAACACGTCATGTTGAAATTCGGCGGTGAATCCTATCGTCGCTTCAGTACGGCACCGGTTGTTGCCGGGCACGCGATCGCTCGCGTCGACGTCGAGAATGCATCGCCGGTCTGCGTGCTCTCCGATAAAGCCTATCATCGACTTTTCCCCCACGCAGCCGATCCGGACGCGGTCCTCGGCCAGTCGGTTTACATCGGTCCGAAACGCTACGTTGTTATCGGGGTACTTGGGCCGGCGACGCTCTCGACTGCATCGCTAGGAATCGACATCAATAACGACGTCGCAATCCCCTACACGACCTTTTATAACGACTACCAGCGCGGGCGACCGCTTTTCGGCATTCAAGTCCTCGGCAACCGCAAAGCGAGCTTGGCAACGCTGGAAGCAAACGCAAAACGCGTGCTCTCCGATGCTCACGGCGGCTCGATCTATCAGACCTTTGATTTCGCGTTCTTCGCCAAGAAAATCGACGGCTTCTTTGGTGTCGTTGGAACGATCGTCAGCGCGGTCGGCGCAATATCACTTTTGGTCGCCGGCATCGGCATCATGAACATCCTCTTCGTTTCGGTGAGCGAGCGCACGCGCGAGATCGGCATTCGGCGCGCAATCGGGGCTTCGCGAGCGACGATTTTGATTCAATTTTTCGTCGAGGCTTTCGTCCTTGCGTTTAGCGGTTCGCTCGTCGGCATGTTAGCGGGGCTTGGAATAGGCGACCTCGCTCAACAAATTTTTATCGCCCGCATCTCGGGAACGATCGCTGCGCTACCATGGCTGCAATCAATTTTGCTCGCAACGCTCTTTGCAACGGTCGTCACTCTTGTATTCGGCACGCTTCCCGCGCTTCGCGCGGCATCCGTCGACCCCATCGAGGCATTACGTTATGAATGATATCGCAATCGATCTCCAAGAGATCGTCAAGACCTACAAAACCGGCACCATCGAAGTCCATGCGTTGCGCGGGGTGAACCTTCGCATCCAGCGCGGCGAGTACATCGCGATCATGGGCCCATCGGGATCCGGGAAATCCACGTTGATGAACGTCATCGGCTGCCTCGACCGTCCGACATCGGGGAACTATCGGCTCGACGGTATCGATCTATCGACGCTCGACGACCGCGCACTGGCAAAGATTCGTTTGGAAAAACTCGGCTTCATCTTTCAAGGCTTTAACCTCTTGCCGCGAACCGACGCAATGAAGAATGTTTCGCTGCCGCTCTTCTATGCAAAAGTCTCACCAAAGGAGCGTCGCGAGCGCGCTCGTGCCGCACTCGCCGAGGTCGGTCTCGCGGATCGGGGGCATCACAAGCCCAGCGAGCTCTCCGGCGGCCAGCAGCAGCGCGTCGCGATCGCACGCGCGCTGATCAACAACCCGGCAGTCTTACTCGCCGACGAGCCGACCGGTAACCTCGACAGCGCAACGAGCGAGGAGATTCTCACGCTCTTCGAAAGCCTCCATCGCTCCGGGCGTACAATCGTCGTCGTCACCCACGACGAAGAGGTCGCCGAGCGCGCGAACCGCGTCGTGCGTCTCCGTGACGGCCTCATTCTCTCCGATTTACCGACCTCGCGCGGGCACTTTTCGGAAGGTTCCATCGTTCAACGGGAGGCAATCCCTCAATTGTAACGAGCCTTCTCCACAGCATGGAGTATATGCAACTGTGAAACAACGCGTTCTTCCCACCCTCATCATCGCTCTCGTCGGTGCCAGCGTCGGCAGCTTCCTCATGATGCTCTATGCGAGCACGCATTTTGCCGGCGTCGCCGGGCCGAACCATTCGCTGCCCGCGGTCTCGGCAGCGCCGCTGCAAGGGATTAGCGACCAAGATCGCATCGTCTCGGCGGTAAAGCGAACCAAACCCTCGGTTGTCGCGATTCAGCTCGACGTCAACGGTCAGCGCGTCGTGCCCTTTTTCCAGGGCTTCTTCGGCCAGGGCGGCCCCGGCGTCGAAGAACCGTACAAAGGGAAAGCCTCCGGTTCGGGCTTCGTCTACGACAACAAGGGTGATATCGTGACGAACGCGCACGTCGTCACACCTCCACAGGGCGGAAACATCACCAAGTTAACGGTGGTCTTCGCCGACGGCGACCACGTGCCGGCGCACGTCGTCGCCGAGAATATCGCCGCCGACCTTGCGATCATCCGCGTTAACGGTTACAAGAAGCTCCCGCCGCCGTTGCAGTTCGCGAACTTCGACCGCGTCGAGCAGGGGCAGTGGGCGATCGCGATCGGCGAGCCGCTCGAACTGCAGCAAACCGTCACGCTCGGCATCGTTTCCGCCTTCGACCGCAACGAGCCGATCCAGAACGATAGCGGCCAAACCATCGATTTCAAGGGGCTCCTGCAGACCTCGGCGCCGATCAACCCCGGGAACTCCGGCGGGCCGCTGATCGACGACCACGGCAAGGTGATCGGCATCAATCAGTCGACCGTGAAATCGGCGTACGCCCAGGGCATCGGCTTTGCCATCCCGGCGAATACCGTGCAGCGCGTCGTCGCCGAGTTGCTCGCGCACCCCGGCATCACTCAGGGCACCCACGAAGGCTACATGGGAATCGAGCCGGCGGATCTCACGCCGGGCTTACGTAATCAGATCGGCTACACGACCGGCCCCAGCGGCATCGCGGTCCTCACCGTCGCCCCGGGCTCGCCTGCCGACAAAGCCGGCATCGAACCCGGTGACGTCATTCTCCAAGTAGACGGTAAGATTTTCACGAAGACGACCGACTTCGTGAAGTATATCGCCGCGAAGAAGCCCGGAACCGTCGTTCGGATCGATCTCTGGGCACAGGGGCTCAAGAAGTTCGCGGCCGTCACGCTGGCGGAGCGTCCCGCCACCGCCGGAACGGTGCCATAGCGCCGCGCGCTCCGACTGGAGCGCAACCGAAAGGACGACCCTGCTGTTACAAGGAGCGGAACAAATTGCCGCTCCTTGTTGTACTATGGGGTAGGCAACCAAGCCCGAATTCGTTCGTAAGCGGCAAGGCGTCGTCGAACGATCGGAGCGTCGCCGAATCGTCGCGACGCGCACACCAACCTCGAATGTGCGCGCGCCTCGGCTCGACCGCTCGATCGCTCGATCAAGCTGGTCCAGGGCGCGCTCGGGGTTCACATCACATCAACGAGGTAAAACTTCATGGCTAAAGTGGTCGGAATCGACCTCGGCACGACCAACTCGGTCGTCGCCGTAATGGAGGGCAATTCGCCCACCGTTATCGCAAACTCGGAAGGCTCGCGTACGACTCCGTCGGTCGTGGCTTTCTCGAAGACCGGCGAACGTCTCGTCGGACAACTCGCAAAGCGTCAGGCAGTCACCAACCCGGAGCGCACGATCTCTTCGATCAAACGCCACATGGGTGAGGGCGACTATCGCGTCAAGATCGACGGCAAGGATTACACCCCGCAAGAGATCTCGGCGATGGTTCTGCAAAAACTCGTCAACGACGCGAGCAATTATCTGGGCGAACGCGTCACCCAGGCGGTCATTACCGTTCCCGCCTACTTTAACGACGCGCAACGTCAAGCGACGAAAGATGCCGGAAAGATCGCCGGGCTCGAAGTGTTGCGCATCATCAACGAACCGACCGCAGCGGCACTCGCGTATGGACTCGATAAAAAGGGCAACGAAACGATCCTCGTGTGGGATCTCGGCGGCGGCACCTTCGACGTCTCCATTCTCGAAGTCGGCGACGGCGTTTTCGAAGTGAAATCGACGAACGGCGACACGCGGCTCGGCGGCGACGACTACGACCATCGTGTCGTTGAGTGGATCGTCGGCGAATTTCGTAAAGATCAGGGAATCGATCTCTCCAAAGACAAGCAGGCGATGCAACGCCTCACCGAAGCTGCGGAGAAAGCGAAGATCGAACTCTCGGCGGTCGTGCAAACGACGATTAACCTGCCGTTCATCACTGCCGATGCCGAAGGTCCGAAGCATCTCGAATACACGCTGACGCGTGCGAAGTTCGAGGAGATCACGAGCGATCTGACCGACCGCTGCATCAACCCCTTCAAGAGCGCGCTTGCCGATGCGAAGATCGACATCTCGCAGATCGATGAAGTGGTGATGGTCGGCGGATCGACCCGCATGCCGGTCATTCTCGAACTCGTCCGTAAACTCACCGGCAAGGATCCGAACCTCACCGTCAATCCCGACGAAGTCGTTGCGGTCGGCGCCGCCATTCAGGCCGGCGTTCTCTCCGGCGAAGTGCGCGATGTCGTTCTACTCGACGTCACCCCGCTCTCGCTGGGCTTGGAGACGATGGGCGGAGTGATGACGACGCTGATCGAGCGGAACACGACGATCCCGACGAAGAAATCGCAGGTCTTCACCACCGCAGAGGACGGCCAAACGAGTGTGGATATCCACATTCTGCAAGGCGAACGCCCGATGGCCGGTGATAACAAGACGCTCGGACGATTCCGGCTCGAAGGGCTTCCGCCGGCACCACGTGGCGTACCGCAGATCGAAGTCACCTTCAATATCGATGCCAACGGCATCGTGAACGTCGGCGCGAAAGATCTCGGAACCGGGAAAGAACAGCAGATCACGATCACCGCATCGACAAACCTCAACAAAGAGGAAGTCGAACGGATGGTCAAGGATGCCGAGCTTCAAGGCGCTGCAGACAAAGCGAAGCGCGAAGAAGCGGAGGTACGCAATACCGCCTCGAGCCTGATTTACTCAACGGAGAAATCGCTCAAGGAAGTCGGCGAGAAACTCGATGCGACCGCGCGCGGCGAAGTCGAGAGCGCTCTCTCCGATTTGAAGAAACTCAGCGAAAACGGCACCGCTTCCGAAATCAAAGCGGCGATCGAAAAGCTGCAGACCGCAAGCTATAAGATGGCTGAACTGCTCTACAAGAGCACCGGAGCATCGCCCGATGGCGAAGCCGCCGGTGCGGAATCCGCGAACGGGCAAGCATCGAACGGCGCGACAAATGCCGCTCCCGATGATGCCATCGACGCAGAGTTCAAGGAAGCGAAGTAGCCTCCGGTTCATGCGAGCGGGGTGAGGGCGAGCCGTACGCGGCAGTCGCCCTCACCTTCCGCCGCCTCTTCATGCGCTCAAAATAAAAAAAGAAGTAGAGATAGACGCACCTATGGATAACGATCTGCTCAACGATCCTGTCGGCGTAAGCGAAGACAGCGCGCAGCCGGAGAACGAACTCTCCAAAGCGAACGCGCGCGCTGACGAAAACTACAATAAGTTTTTACTGGCAATGGCCGACTTCGAAAACTATAAGCGACGAGTGCAACGCGATATCGAGCAACGTATCGTCGAGCATCGGCGTCGCCTTTTCGGGCGCCTGCTGCCGGTGCTCGATAATCTCGAGCGTGCACTTGCCGTACCCACCGGAGCCGATGCGCTACGCAGCGGAGTTGAGAGCACGCTGCGCGGATTCGAAGCGGTACTCTCATCCGAAGGCATTAGCGCCGTCGATGTGAAGGGACAACCGTTCGACCCGCATGTTGCCGAGGCGATCGGCACGGTCGCAGCAACCGACGGTCAAGCCGACGATACCGTCGTTGAAGTCGCGGAGAAAGGATATCGCCTCGGCGACGATCTCCTCCGACCGGCGAAAGTGCTCGTCGCGAAGCATCAATGAACTACAAGGACTACTACGCCGTTCTCGGTGTGCCAAAAGGCGCTCCCGAGAAGGACATCAAGTCCGCCTATCGCCGCCTTGCACGCAAATGGCACCCCGATGCGAACCCCGGTAACGCAAAGGCCGCTGAAGAAAAATTCAAAGAAATTTCAGAGGCCTACGAGGTTCTCGGCGACAGCGATAAACGCCGTAAATACGACGTACTCGGAAGCGACTGGCAGCAAGCGGCGCGACAGGCGGAGCAACAACGCCGTTATCGGACGCAACAGAACGCATCGCAGTCCGATTTCGGCTTCGGCCCCAATGTAGGTGCCGGAGCCGGAACGAGCGGCTTTTCGGATTTTTTCGATATGTTCTTCTCCGGCGTCGGCCGGCGCGGCCCGACCGCTGCCCCAACCGCAGCGCGCGGGCAAGACATGGAAACGAGCATCGAACTTTCATTGCACGACATCTACGAAGGCGGCAAGAAATCGATCTCGTTGCAACTCGAAGATAGTTGCCCGCGCTGCCGAGGCACTGGAACGGAGAGCGGCCACCTCTGTGTCGCCTGCCATGGAACGGGACGAACGCTGAGTACGAAAAAGTTCGAGGTCTCGATCCCGCGTGGAATCGGCGAGGGTCAACGCATTCGTCTTGCGGGGCAGGGCGGCGTCGGCACCGGCGGCGCGGCAAACGGCGATCTCTTTCTCATCGTCAAGACGAGCGAGGACGCGCGATATAAGCGAAAAGGCGACGATCTCTACGTCGACCTTCCCGTCGATCTCTTCGACCTTGTCTTAGGTGCCGAGGTTCATGTACCGACGATGGGTGGTAACGTCGCGATGACGATCCCGGAAGGCACACAGAACAACCGTTTGCTCCGTCTCTCCGGCAAGGGGATGCCGCACGTCAAGGGCGGCGGCAGCGGCGATCAATACGTTCGCCTGATCGGGCAGTTGCCTCAGAACCTCACCGACAAGGAACGCAAAATTTTCCGCGACCTTAAAAACCTTCGCAACGGAAAGAAGTAGCGAATCGCAATGATCGAAGCATTGGCGCGCCTCGGCACCGGAAGCGCCCTCTCGATTGCATTCGAGGTTGCCGATAACGTTCTGCTTCACGGATCGACGACCGCGCCATGATGTCCGGGCACGGTCTCATGTGGTCGAACATGTACGACCCGGAGAAGCCGCAGGTCCGACGACGTGTTGATTGGGCGCGTATCCGTTCGCTCTTTTCCCCCTATTGGAAGCAACAGTCGCTGGTCTTCTTCTTCATCATCGTCAGCGCGGTCGTTGGCCTCGTGCCCGGTTACATGACGGCGCGGATCATCGATTCCGCTCTACCGCATCACAGCTTTCACGAACTTACTATCGACGTCGGCTTCATTCTTGCCGCAGCGATTCTTTCGATGGGCCTTGGCGTCGTGCAAGGGTACTTCAACTCGATGGTCGGCGAAGGGATCATGCGCGACCTGCGAACGAGTCTCGTCTCGCATCTTCATCGCATGCCGCTTTCGTTTTTCACCGCAACGAAGACCGGCGAGATCATGAATCGTGTCTCTAGCGATGTCGACAATATCGACGGCGTCGTTACCGGCACACTCACCACGATCGTCACGAACATCGTCATGATTTCGACGACGCTCATTGCAATGTTGATCTGGAATTGGCGACTCGCGTTGATCTCGACGGTCGTCGTTCCGTTCATGGTTCTGCCGCTCGGACCGGTCGGACGAAAGATGTATGACGTCCGCAAGCGCACGCGCGAACAGCGGGATCGGATTGAATCGATCACGCAAGAAACGCTTTCAATCTCGGGCATCACGCTGATTAAATCGTTTGTACGCGAAGCATACGAGCGCTCGCGTTTTTACAAGGTCGGAACCGAGCTGATGGATCTCGAGATCCGGCTGGCGATGATTGGCCGCTGGTTCATCGCATCGGTGACCGCGATGGTCGTCGTCGGCCCGGCGGTGGTTTGGCTCGGCGGCGGTTGGCTCGCCCTTCAGGGCGCACTCGACGTCGGTGTCATCGTCGCTTTTATCGGGTACATCCAGGGGCGACTCTACGGCCCGGCGGCGGCATTGGTCGGCATCCAGGTCCAGATCGTCAGCGCCCTCGCCGTTTTCGAGCGTATCTTCGATTACCTCGACATGAAAACCGAGCGATACGATGCACCGGAGGCACTGCGGCTGGGAGAGCTTCGCGGAGACGTCGCCTTCGAGAACGTGTCGTTTGCCTACGAGGGCCGCGATCAAATTCTCGACCGAATTACCTTCGCGATTCCGGCCGGCAAAGTCGCAGCCTTCGTGGGACCGTCGGGAGCCGGGAAAACGACGATTACACAATTGTTGCCGCGTTTTTACGATATCTCCGAAGGGCATATTTTCGTCGACGGCCACGATGTCGCAACCGTTGGCCTGGAGTCGCTGCGCGAAAATATCGGTATCGTCACTCAAGAAACATACCTGTTCCACGACAGCATTATCGCGAACCTACGCTATTCGCGCCCCGATGCGAGTATCGACCTCATCCACGAAGCGGCGCGCGCGGCCAACATCCACGACTTTATCGAAACGTTGCCTCAAGGCTACGATACGATCGTCGGCGAGCGCGGGCATAAACTTTCGGGCGGCGAACGCCAACGTTTAGCGATCGCTCGCGTACTTTTAAAGAATCCACGTATTCTCATTCTCGACGAAGCAACTTCAGCTCTCGATTCTGAAAACGAAGCGGCGATTCAAAGCGCGCTGGAACGACTCATGCGCGGAAGAACGAGCATGGTTATAGCCCATCGCCTCTCAACCGTCGTTAATGCCGACACGATTTTTGTCGTCGATGGCGGGCGCATCGTTGAATCGGGTTCGCACAACGAACTCATCGCGCATAACGGCACGTATGCGCGGCTCTATCGAACGCAGTTCCGCGAACGGATCCCTTCGTAACCCCAACTTTTCGAATCGCCTGAGTTTTGTCGTACCGAAGCGGCTCGCTCGGCCCTATTCTCTACTACGTAATGGGGAGAACCCCAACGTCATCTTTTCGCATCTTTCAGGAGAACACCATGCGCAAGCTCGCTTTAGCTCTCGCCCTTGCCTTCAGCGCCCTGACGGTCGCCTCGGCCAGCGCGAACAGCACCATTGTCGTCAAAGCCAAAAATTTCCAGTTCATGCCGAACGTCATCACCCTGCACGTCGGCAAGCCGCAGAAAATTTCGTTCGTCGCCCTTCAGGGCGTGCACGGAATGATCGCCCCCGAAGTCGGCATCACCAAGGTCATCACGATCACCGCAACGCCGACCGTCGTCACCGTCACCCCGAAGAAGATCGGCACGTTCCCGGCACACTGCGCGATTTATTGCGGCCTCGGCCACGCGCACATGATGATCACGTTCAAGGTTATCAAGTAACCTCAAGCGGTATCGATCACATAGAGAGGGGAGGCGCCAGCGGCGCCTCCCCTCTCGCTTTTTCCGTTAGTGGTGGTTGTCGAACGCGATCCCGGCGCGCACCTGGCCGATGGCCTGTTCGACGAGATTATAGGCAGCCGCGCGATGGCCGCCCTTATCGCGTTGAGCCGCGTTGAGCTGAGCAGCCGCGCGGTTGAGCGCTCCGAGCGCCATTTGCATGTGAGGCTGCCGTTCGAACGCATATGCGGTGACGGTCGACCCGAGAAGGAGCCCGAGCAGAATCAGCGCCCCGATGCGAAGATATCCGGCGATTTTCGAACGATATTGAAGCATGGCGTGAACTCCTATGACGTTACGTGCGGTATTCGAGATCGAAAATACCGCGCGCATCAACATGAGTCCACTAAAATCGGATGAGAAAACTCTACCTAGCCGGCCATCGATTTCGGCGTATCCGGAATCAGCAGGGGTGCACCGGTGCCGGCCTGCACTTCTTCGACGCTCACTCCCGGAGCAAGTTCGCGTAGGACGAGCCCCTCGGGTTCGATATCGATCACCGCAAGGTCGGTCATTAATTTATGTATGACGCGTTTTCCGGTGAGCGGCAGCGTACATTCGGTGACGATTTTATGCGCGTTGCCCTTCGCGACGTGCTCCATCATCACGATCACTTTTTTTGCCCCATGCACGAGATCCATCGCGCCGCCCATTCCCTTGACCATCTTCCCGGGAATCATCCAGTTCGCGAGGTCGCCGTGCGCGCTCACCTGCATTGCGCCGAGGACGGCGAGATCGATATGCCCGCCGCGAATCATGCCGAACGAAAGCGCAGAATCGAAAAATGACGCCCCAGGCAATACCGTTACGGTCTCTTTTCCGGCGTTGATGAGATCTGCATCGACATCGTCTTCGTACGGGTAAGGACCGGTTCCGAGGATACCGTTCTCGCTCTGCAAGACGACGCGCACGCCCGCCGGGACGTAGTTCGGAATCAATGTGGGCATACCGATGCCGAGATTGACGTACATACCGTCGCGCAACTCACGCGCGACGCGGGCAGCGAGTTCTTCGCGTGATAGTGCCATCTTAGTTGCCCTCCCGTTTGCGCGTGGTGACTCGCTCGATCCGTTTACCCTCGGCGCCTACCTCGACGACGCGGGCGACGAAAATCCCGGGAACGTGGACGTTCTCCGGTTCGATTTCGCCCGGCTCGACGAGTCGCTCGACTTCGGCGATCGTGATACGGCCGGCCATCGCGCAGAGCGGGTTGAAATTTCGCGTTGCTTTTGCGAAATAGAGATTTCCTTCGCGGTCGCCGATACTCGCCCGCACCAGCGCAAAATCGCAAACGATCGCTTCTTCGAGTACGTACTCCTGATCGCCGAATCGTCGCGTTTCTTTCGGAGGCGAACCCTTCGCGACGCTACCGTCGGGATTGTGACGCCAGGGCAGCCCTCCCATCGCAATCGGCGTACCGACGCCGGCGGGAGTATAGAAGGCCGGAATCCCGCAGCCCCCGGCACGAAGCCGCTCGGCGAGCGTTCCCTGCGGCACGAGTTCGACCTCGAGCTCGCCGGAGAGATACTGCCGTTCGAATTCCTTGTTTTCGCCGACGTAGGAGCCGGTCGTTCGACGGATGCGCTTGTTGTCGAGGAGAACGCCAAGCCCCCATCCATCGACACCACAGTTATTGGAAACGGTGACGAGATCTTTCGCACCCTGCGCGAGCAACGCGTGGATCAGGTTATGGGGGATGCCGTTGAGGCCGAAACCTCCGACGGCTAACGAGGCCCCGTTGGGAATGTCGGCGACGGCCGCGGCCGCCGATGGGTACACTTTCTCCATACCGGCGCAGATAGGCGGTCACGGGAGCAAAACCCTGGTCGCCCACGAATCTATCGGTCAGTTCAAAATCCGGTCTCTCGATACGGCCCATGACGGGCCTACTCGAGATGACATTCCTCTCGATACAGTCCCGCTGGGGCCTACTCGAGATGACAATTCCTCTCGATACAGTCCCGATGGGGCCTACTCGAGATGACACTTCCACTCGTTATCCGTGAAGAGGAGTTCACAATGTCAGTAGCGGCGCAAGCGCACGAAGAAGAAGCGATGATCGTCGAAATGGTGCGCGAATTAGTAGCTGAGAAGGTCGCGCCGCGCGCGGCAGCGATCGACGAAAGCGAAGAGTTCCCAGATGATATCCGTCGCCTCTTCGCGCAGAACGATCTTTTAGGAATTCCGATTCCCACCGAATACGGCGGTCTCGGCGGGAGTTTCGTTACCTACGTGAAGGTCGTCGAAGAGATTGCCAAAGCCTGTGCATCGAGTTCGCTGATCGTCGCAGTGCAAGAACTCGGCATGCTGCCGATCATGATCGGCGGCAACGACGAACAGAAACGGCGTTTTCTTCCGAAGATCGCCTCAGGCGAGCACCTTGCAGCATACGCGCTTACCGAAGCGAGCAGCGGCTCCGATGCGCTTGGTTCGATGCGGACGCGTGCGCGCCGCGACGGCGATTCCTACGTTCTCGACGGCCAGAAAATTTGGATCACCAACGGGAGCGTTGCCGACGTCGTCTGCGTCTTCGCGGTGACCGACCCGGAGGCTGGGAGCCGCGGTGTCAGCGCCTTCGTCGTGGAGAAAGGCACTCCGGGTTTCTCGGTCGGCAAAAAAGAGCGCAAGATGGGTATCAAGGGCTCGCCGACCGTCGAGTTGATCTTCAACGAGTGCCGCGTCCCGGCCGCCAATCGCCTCGGCGAAGAGGGCGAGGGGTTCAAGATTGCAATGAAGGTCCTCGATAAGTCGCGTCCCGGCATCGCCGCACAGGCGCTCGGCATCGCCGCCGGGGCCCTCGAATATGCTACCCAATACGCGCGCGACCGCGTCGCCTTCGGCAAGCCGATCGGCCAGCACCAAGGCATCGGCTTCATGCTTGCCGATATGAAGACCGAGGTCGAGGCGGCCCGCCTTATGCTCTACGAATCGGCGCGGAAATGCGACGAGGGAGCCCCCGACGTCTCGCTCTGGGCCTCGATGGCAAAGCTCAAATGCGGGGACGTGGCGATGGCGGTGACCACCGACGCGGTCCAAGTGCTCGGCGGCTTCGGCTACTCGGCGGAGTACCCGGTCGAGCGGATGATGCGCGATGCCAAAATCACCCAAATCTACGAGGGAACCCAGCAGATCCAACGCCTGGTCATCTCCCGCAAGTTAGTTGGGAAGGGGCGCTAGCTCGCCTTTGCGAACTAACCGCCCTTCTCAGACGTTCTTAAGGCACGTTAAGAGACGAATTTTCGCAAAAAGGGGGTGAAATAATGCGCAAACTCCTCGCTGCACTGATCGCGGCGTCCTTCCTCGCAACCGGTACGGCTATGGCCGCCTCGGCGAGCAAAGGCACCACGAAGACCACGACCAAGAAGGCCGCCGGCAAGAAAGCCGCTGCTAAGAAGGCTCCGGCAAAGAAAGCGATGACCAAGAAGGCCACCGCGAAGAAGGCCACCGCGAAGAAAGCCGCTGCTAAGAAGGCTCCGGCAAAGAAAGCGATGACCAAGAAGGCCACCGCGAAGAAAGCCGCTGCTAAGAAGGCTCCGGCAAAGAAAGCGACTGCCAAAAAGGCTGCCGCAAAGAAGGGCCATAAACCGCCCGTTCACTAGTAGATCCACGTTATTATTCTCATCGACCTAGGGGCAGGTGCCCCAAAGGCATCGTCGATCTCGACGGTGCCTTTTTTTGCCACCGTCGGCGGTAGCGATCGCGCGTTGCCGCTCATTTGCTTGTCAGCCGACGACAATAAACCAGGTGGCGGTGAAGATTCGCCTCCCCCGGGGGGAGCGCACGAACAGAGCCGATGGGTCGATTGCCCTTTTACAAGTGAAACACCGAGCGCCAATAGATCAACATCCGCTCCCAGAGCGTACGCCGTTGCATGAGCCCGGCGATCGAATGCGTCTTGCGCGGGTAGAGCATGACGTTGACATCGGTCAGCCCGGCTAAAATCGTCTTCTGCAAAAACGCCACGGTGTTTGCCATGTGCACGTTATCGTCGCTCGTGCCATGCATGATCTGCAGTGGTCCGTTCAGATGCGCGACGTCGAAAAGATTCGAACTACGGTCGTACGCATGCGGATGTTTTTGCGGAAGCCCCATGTATCGTTCGGTATAGATCGTGTCGTACAGGTGCCAATCGGTGACCGGTGCGACCGCAAGCCCGGCAACGAAACGCTTGGAGTGTTCGAGCGCGTAGATCGTTTCGTAGCCGCCGAAACTCCAGCCCCAAATCCCGATGCGTTTAGAATCGACATACGGGAGCGAGGCCAGATAGCGCGCGCCGATACGCTGCCCTAAGAGCGAACCGGGTCCGAAATTATGCAGCAGGAGTCGCACGTGTTTGTCGTTGTCGATCTGCGAAGCGGGTCCGTCGATGGAGAACACGATGATGCCTTCCTGCGCCAAAAGGTCGTGCATCAGCTCCATCGTGTAGCCGAAGCCGTTGGTCGTGGTCGGAGCGGCCGGGCCGCCGTACACGTAGACGACAACCGGGTACTTCCGGTGCGGATCGAAATGCGGCGGACGAATCATCCACGCATCGAGCGGCCCATATTTCGACGGAACCTCGAAGCGGTCGA
>JAJXVC010000243.1 GCA_021782295.1 bacterium
GCGCCGCCGTCGATGGCGTTTTCCGATGTCGCCGATGTCGCCTCCGCGGCGGCGGCGATTCCGGCGAACGTGACGCGCGTCGCGCTGCTCTGGGACGGCGTCGATAGCGCGCTTGCTCGCGCAGCGTTTAGCGCGCTCGAGCGCGAAGGGCGAACGTTGCTTACCTATATCACCGGCGAACAAGGAAATGCGCGCGGAGCCGAAGCGATGGGGATGCTTCCATTCGCCGGCCCCGGTTATCACGTGGCCGATTCAGGGCGCGATTTCGAAGCGATCGCTCTCGACGCGCTCGCCGGAAAGATCGAGACGATGGCGATCTTCGGTGCGAACCCGGTGCGCAACGCCGCCGACGGCGCTCGCGTGCGCGATGCACTGCAAGCGGTTCCATTTCTCGTCGTCACCGAGCTCTTTATGACGGAGACGGCGCAACTCGCTTCGTTGGTTCTTCCCGCCGCCGGGGCGTTCGAGAAGAGCGGAAGCATCGTGAACCTCGCGGGCGACGTACTGCCGACGGCGGCGGCGCTCGCTCCCCCCGAAGGTGTCCTGAGCGATTTCGAGATCGTTGTCGGTCTCGCGCGCGCCCTGGAGATCGAACTGCCCGATACCGAGGAGATCGAACGCGCAACGATCGCCGCCGCGGCGGCGCTGCCGGTCGGCATCGCCTTCGGCGACGAGCGATTTGTCGGCAGCGCGAAAAAAGCGAACTCCGGTGAAGGGCTGCAACTGCACGTTCTGCACCATGCCTTCCTCGGCGGCGGAACCATCGCGAACGACGAACGGCTCGCCGCGTTGCGACCGCAACCGACTGCGGCCTTCGCTGCCGCCGATGCCGATCGGCTCGGCATTCGTGCCGGAGATCGCGTCGATCTCGTCGCTTCCGCCGGAACGATCGGCGATCTGCTCGCCGAGATTCGCGCGACGTTGAAGCCGGGGAACGTGGCGCTTCTCGGAACTCACGCAAATTCGGCTGCGAACGGAGTCGCCGCCGACGCGCGCGTGCGCGTCGAAAATATTCGCCATCTCGACGTGCCGGTGGAGGCGTAAACGATGTTGATCGTCCTGGTTAAATCGGCGGTACTGCTGCTCGTGGTCATCACGACGTTTGCATACGCGATGCTCTTCGAGCGCAAAATCCTCGGTTGGATGCAATTGCGCCCGGGGCCGAACCGCGTCGGACCGTGGGGCTTGATGCAGCCCGCTGCCGATGCGGCGAAATTGATTCTGAAAGAGGACCTCACGCCGAAGACGGCCGACCCGCTGATCTATCGCCTCGCTCCGTTTATCTCGCTCGTCACCGCGTTCGCCGTCTACGCCGTCGTGCCGTTCGGTGCAAATGGCAACGGCTCGCCGTGGGCGATCGGCGACGTGAATGCCGGCATTCTCTTCTTAATGGCGATCTCGTCGATCGGCGTCTACGGGATCTCGTTGGGCGGCTGGGCTTCGGGTTCGAAATTCCCGCTGCTCGGAGCCGTGCGCGGCACAGCGCAGATGATTTCGTACGAACTCTCGATGTCACTCTCGTTCGTCGGCGTCCTCATGTTAGCGGGAACGACCTCGCTCACCGGCATCGTGAACGCACAAGAGCGCCTTTGGTTCCTCATCCCGCAAGCGCTGGGATTCATCATCTACGTGATCACGGCGGTTGCCGAGACCAATCGCACGCCGTTCGACCTCGTCGAGGCCGAGACCGAGCTCGTCGGCGGCTTCCATACCGAGTATTCGGGGTTGCGCTTCGGTTCGTTTTTTATCGCCGAGTATGTCAACATGTTGACGGTCTCGTGCATCGCGACGCTGCTCTTTTTAGGCGGCTGGAATGCACCGTTCGGTCTGACGTTTTTGCCGGGTGTGGGATGGTTTGTCATCAAGGTGGGGGCGTTCATGTTTTTCTACATGTGGCTACGAGCGACGTTGCCGCGCTTTCGTTATGACCGGCTCATGACGTTCGGCTGGAAAGTGCTGCTGCCGATCGCCACGCTCAACCTCGTCGCTACCGCGGCGTGGGTCGCGCTGCACTAAGACGGGAACGATCGAATGAGAAAACAACTCTTCAGTTTCGGCGCGGTCGGCGCGATTTTTCGTGGCTTCGGCATCACGTTCAAATACATGTTCGCCAAGCGACCGACGATTGAATATCCAAGTATCAAAAAGCAACATGCGCCGCGCTTTCATGGTTTGCACGAACTCCGTCGGTATGCAGACGGGAAAGAGCGTTGCATCGGTTGCGAGCTCTGCTCCAGCGCCTGTCCGGCGAACGCGATCACGGTTATCGGCTCTGAGAATACGCCTGATGCGCGCGTCTCTCCGGGCGAACGGCATGCCGCAAGCTACGAGATCGACGAACTGCGCTGCATCTTTTGCGGCCTCTGCGAAGAGGCATGTCCGACCGATGCCATCGTGTTGACGCCGCGTTTCGAGATGGCCGACTATCGCCGCGGCGCGTTTGTCTACTCGAAAGATCGTCTGTTGGTTCCGCGCGATGCCGGGGTCGGCACGCCGCCGGATGAACGGCCGAACGGTATTCCAGCCGATCTCGGTCGAGTGACCGAGGTGAAATCGACGGTGAACGTCGATCGAGGATACTCCGCGACGCATCGCGGTGAAGTGCTTAAAACCGAACGAAAGGGGTTGGCCGGGTGATTCCCTTTTGGATCATTGGCGCAGTCTTGGTGATTAGTGCGCTCTGGACGGTCACTGCGCGGAAGCCGATTTACAGCGTTGTCTCGTTACTGCTGAACTTCGCAGCGCTCGCGACGACCTACCTGATTCTTCATGCCGAGTTTCTCGCCGTCATGCAGATTATCGTCTATTCGGGAGCGATCCTGATGCTGTTCGTTTTCGTCATCGCATTACTCAATAGCGGCATCGCTCCGATTCTGCTGGGGCGCGACCGCGTTCCGGCCGCACCGGCCGCCGCCGCCGCACTTGCCGTCATTGCGTTTGTCGCAACCGCGATTGCCGCGTTCCATGCTCCGGCAATCGTACCGATTGCGACGCATTCGCCGCTGGGAGCGGTGGGCCGCGGCAACGTTTTCGGAAGCATCGGCGATTTCGGCCAAGCGCTCTTCCTGTCACGCCTGCTGCCGTTTGAAGTCACGGCGCTGATCTTGATGGTGGCCGTCGTCGGCGTCGTTTTGCTCGCCGGCGATCTCGCGCCCTACGTTCCTACACGACGTCGCGCCGAGCAGGCGCGCCGCGCACTACGCGAAGCGATCCTTCGGGAGGGTAAATAATGGCGACGTCATTCTCCGGCGTGCCGATCTTCGATTACGAGGCGCTGGCTTCAGTGCTCTTTTTCATCGGCCTGGCAGG
>JAJXVC010000244.1 GCA_021782295.1 bacterium
TCGTCCAGCGCGAACAAGCGAAGGGTCGGATCGTCGGCATGACCGGCGACGGGATCAACGATGCGCCGTCGTTACGCGCGGCGAACGTCGGTATCGCGGTCTCCAACGCGACCGACGTCGCCAAGGCCGCCGCGAGTATCATCCTCACCCGTCCGGGGCTCGACGGCGTTCTTGCTGCAATCGATACCAGCCGTCGCATCTACCAACGCATGCTGACCTACGTCGTCGCGAAGATCGTCAAATACTTCGAAATCGTCTTCGTCTCCAGTGCCGGCTTCTTTCTTTTCCGCCACTTCATGCTCTCGCCGACGCTGATGGTGGCGCTCCTCGTGCTCAACGATTTTGCGACGCTCTCCATCGCAACCGACCGCGTTGCTCCCTCGCGCGGTTTCGATGCATGGCACGTCGGCCGTTTGGTCGCGGCCTCGGCGCTGCTCGCCGTCGTCACCGCTTCGTCGATCGTCGCATTCATTCTCTATCTCCCCCGTGCCGCCGCACTCGATCTCGCGCAACTGCGCGGCGCCACGTTCGTGGCGATGGTCGGCGTCGGGCAGATCGCCTTACTCGCCCTGCGCGAACGCGACGCCCTGTTTCGGCAGCCCCCTTCGCGCTTTCTCGCGCTCGCGGTGGCCTTCGCCATCTTTACCGCGGCGGCGATGGCCTTCTTCGGTGTGCTGATGCCGCCGTTACCACCGACGGTCGTCGCCGAAGGCATCGCCTTCGTCGCGCTCGTCGGCATCCTCGTCCTCGCAATCAAACTTCCGATCTACCGCGCCTTCGGCATCGGGCGCGACCGCAATGCATCCACTCCGCTCTAAAGAAAGCGCGTCATCATGACCGAGCACTCCATCGCCGAACAACCGACCTCCGATGAAATCGCCGCCGTCGACGCCTATTGGCGGGCGGCGAATTATCTCAGCATCGGTCAGATCTATCTTCTCGAGAATCCGCTCCTGCGCGAGCCGTTGCGCCGCGAGCATATCAAGAAACGTTTGCTCGGCCATTGGGGCACGTCGCCGGGGCTCAATTTTATCTACGCCCACATGAATCGCCTGATCTGCAAATACGATCTCGACGCGATCTTCATCGCCGGCCCCGGGCACGGCGGTCCGGCCGTCGTCGCAAACGCCTATCTCGAGGGAAGTTACAGCGAACGCTACCCGAACATTCAGCACGACGTTGCGGGCCTGCGCACGCTCTTCCGGCAATTTTCCTTTCCCGGTGGAATACCCAGCCACGCATCGCCCGATGCGCCCGGCTCGATTCACGAAGGCGGCGAACTCGGCTACAGTCTGCTGCACGCATTCGGAGCGGCATTCGACAATCCGGATCTCTTCGTTTGTTGCGCGATCGGCGACGGCGAAGCGGAGACCGGAGCGCTCGCGACGAGTTGGCACGGAAATAAATTCCTCAATCCGGTTCGCGACGGAGCGGTGCTACCGATCCTGCACTTGAACGGCTACAAACTCTCGGGGCCGACGCTGCTCGCGCGTATTCCCGAAGCGGAGTTATGCACGCTCTTGCGCGGCTATGGTTACGAACCGATCGTGGTCGCCGGCGACGATCCGCCGCTCGTGCATCGGCTCTTTGCCGAGGCACTCGAGCGCGCGCACCGGATGATTCGCGCGATTCAGAGCGACGCGCGCAACAACGGTTTTACCGAGCGCGCCGCTTGGCCGGCGATCGTTCTGCAAACGCCAAAGGGATGGACGGGGCCGAAGATCGTCGACGGCCTGCAAATCGAAGGAACGCAGCGCGCGCACCAAATTCCGATCGGCGATTTCGAGAAGCACCCCGAGCATCTCGCACTCCTCGAAAACTGGATGCGCTCGTATCGTCCCGAGGAACTTTTCGACGAGACGGGGGCGCTCCGCCATGCGCTCGCCGCGCTTGCGCCGAAAGGCACGCGCCGCATGAGCGCAAACCCGCACGCCAACGGCGGTGAATTGCTGCGCCCGTTACAGATTCCGGATTTTCGCCGCTACGCGCTTCCGGTGGGCTCGCCGGGAAGCGAACTCGGGGAATCGATGCGAACGCTCGGCGCCTTCGTGCGCGACGTCATGCGCGCAAACCCCACGAATATGCGACTCTTCGCCCCCGACGAGACCGCATCGAATCGCCTCGAAGCGGTCTTCGAGATCACCGACCGCTGTTCGACGGCGCTCCACCTGCCCGGCGACGACCACGTTTCACCCGAGGGACGCGTGATGGAGATTCTCAGCGAACATGCGTGCCAAGGATGGATCGAAGGCTATCTCTTGACCGGGCGACATGGAATCTTCACCAGCTACGAAGCATTCGTACACGTGATCGATTCGATGTTCAACCAACATGCAAAGTGGATCGAAGCCTGCAAAGCGATTCCGTGGCGCCGACCGATTGCATCGCTCAATTATCTCATCACCTCGCATGTCTGGCGTCAGGATCACAACGGCTTCACGCACCAGGATCCGGGCTTCCTCGACATCGTCATGAATAAATCGGGGAGCGTGACGCGCGTTTATCTACCCCCCGATGCCAATACGTTGCTCTCGACGATGGATCACGTGTTGCGCAGTACCAACTACATCAATGTCGTCGTCGCAGGGAAGCAGCCCGAGCCGCAGTGGCTCGATATCGATGCCGCGATCGCCCACTGTGCGGCGGGCGTCGGAATCTGGCAGTGGGCGAGCAACGAGAACGGGGCGCAGCCCGACGTCGTGATGGCCTGCGCGGGCGATGTACCGACGCTCGAAACGCTCGCCGCCGTCGATCTTCTGCGCACGCATCTCCCCGATCTGCGGGTTCGCGTCGTCAACGTCGTCGATCTCATGCGTTTGGAGGCGCACGAGAAGCATCCGCACGGGCTCCCCGATGCGCAGTTCGATGCGCTCTTCACCGCCGATCGACCGGTGATCTTCGCCTTCCACGGCTATCCCGGGCTCATCCATCGCCTTACCTATCGTCGAACGAACCACGCGAACTTTCACGTGCACGGCTATCAGGAGCGCGGAACGACGACGACGCCGTTCGACATGACGGTTCTCAACGAGCTCGATCGTTTCCATCTCGCAGAGGATGCGATCGCGCGCGTACCGCGGCTGCGCGAAGAGGCGGCACACGTTCGGCATTTTTTTCAGGAGCGACTCGAAACGCATCGGCGCTATATCGTCGAACACGGCGAAGATATGCCGGAGATTCGCGACTGGAGCTGGCCGCAAGGAGCGCGTGCGTGAACGTCCTCACGTTCAATGCCGGTTCATCTTCGCTGAAATACGGCATCTATAGCGTCGATACGGAGCGTGCGCGGCCGCTCTTTTCGCGCA
>JAJXVC010000245.1 GCA_021782295.1 bacterium
CCGGCGACGTAGAGCAGTACCGTTGCGATGTACGCAATCGCGGCATAGCTCGGCCGGTAGAGCCCGAAGGCCCCGAGCAACACCACGAATATCGACGGGACGGCGAGCGCCGCGATGCCGACGAGGAAGCGATTCGTGCCGGGATAGAGCGGAATCGGCGTTGCCGTTCCCAAGCGCATACCGTCGGCGGCGATCGCCTTCGCCAAGCGATGCACGATTTCGACGTTCGTCGCCTCGATGCTGAGTGTTTTGTCGCGATGGGGATACGGGTGCAGGTAGATCACGCGCACGTTGCGTTCGCGCACTCCGAGCATGAAGCGGTCGACCAATGCCGGAACGCTCAAGCGGTCGAGTTCGGCTTTCTGGACGGTCTGCACGCGCACCGTGCGCCCGGGAATCAGTTCGGCGAGCCCATCGTTCCCTTTCTGCATCTGGCTCGGATCGTAAACCTCGATCGTGCCGAAATTGAATGTATGCGACCGAAAGAGTTCGGCGGCATCTTTCTCGTGATCGGGATAGCCGAAGACTTGGTTTTTCAAACCGAAGAAAATGACGGTCGAGACTTTTGGATCGAGCGCCAAAATGCCGTTGAGTTCGGCATTCATCTGCGGCGCCTTGAAGCGTTCGTCGTTCTGCAACCGAGGAATCAGCAACAAGCCCAGCCGCTTGGCGAGCAAAATTTCCGATGTCGGAATGCCGAGACCGATGCCGTTGAAGTAATCGATCTGGGTGTGCAATTCGATCAGCCATGGCCGCTGCGCGCGTAAAATGCGAATCGATTTCGGCATGAAATGCAGCGGCAATTGCATGCGCAAACGATCGTAGGTACTCTTGCGCCCGATGGAGAGATAGACCGCGCGATTCGCAATCTTCCCTTCGCGAGCGAGGCGCGCGAGCAACGGATCGTCGATCGGTGCAAGGCGTGCACCGTTGAGAATCTGCGCGCCGGTCATCACCGTGGTCGACCCGTCGTTGCCGAGATTCGATCCCAATTGCTCGCTGACGGCGAGCGAGGTCAGCCCCGCTCGACGCAGGGCAATGAGGAAAGCGTCGGCTCGGTAATCGAACGAACGGGAGAGTTGCGCGAAGTCGCTGTAATCCATCGCGATCTCGACCCTTCGCGCGTGGATCTCGGTACGAACGCGAAGGACGGCGACGACGCAGCAAGCGAGGAGCGCGACGAGCAGGATACCCGCGGCAAAGCGCGTGTTTTTCTGAAGCAGTTGCACGGCGGATGCCTTCGTCCGCGCCGCCCGGAATGCCCGCTACGCGGGCCAGCGCGGCGCGCGTTTTTCGAGGAATGCGCCGATACCTTCGACGGCGTCGGCGGCGCGCGCGTTACGCACCATCACCTCCTTGGTGTAGGCGTACGCCTCGCGCTGCGGAAGAGCGATCTGCTCGTAGAATGCCGATTTCCCGGTCGCGACCGTCGTACGCGCGGAGCGGGCGATCCGTTCGGCGAGCGCGAGCGCCTCGGCATGAACGTCCTCGGCGGGAACGACGCGATTGACCAAGCCCCATTCCAGCGCGCGCGCAGCATCGATCGGCTCGCCGAGCAGCAGCATCTCCATCGCTTGCTTGCGCCCAATTGCACGCGTGAGCGCGACCATCGGTGTGCTGCAAAAGAGACCGATCTTGACGCCGGGGGTCGCGAAGACCGAACGCTCGGATGCGACCGCCAGGTCGCAGCTTGCGACGAGTTGGCAGCCGGCCGCAGTCGCGATGCCGTCGACCTCAGCGATCGTCGGCGCCTCGATGCGTTGCAACGTCTCCATCAACTCGACGCAGGTATCGAAAATTTCATCCATTTCGGCGCCGCGCGCCTCGGCGATCTCGCGGAGATCGTGCCCGGCACTAAATGCCGGCCCTTCGCCGCGCAGGATGACGGCCCGCGTCTGTGAATCCGCCGCGACCTTGTCGAGCGCGGCGATCAACGCCCGCATCATCGCGCGGGAGAGCGCGTTGCGTTTGGCCGCATTCGTCATCGTGATGAGTGCAGCGTCCCCTTCGCGATCGATCCGTACCAGTTCTGAATCCGTCATGTCATCCTCATTTCTCAAATCCCGCCTCGGCACCGATTCGGCGCAGGATTGCCCCCGCCCCCGGTCGCACCCCTCCTCGTAGAACCTCGGGCTTGTTTGGGAGACTGAAGCAATGTCATGTTCGAATTGCGGAGCGGCACTCGCCCCCGAATCCCGTTTCTGTCCCTCCTGCGGAGCAACGCTCGCCGCCGGCTCGAGGCCGGTACTCGCGCAGAGCGCGCAGGACGAAAAAACCGTGGCGATGCTCTGCCACCTCACCGCGCTTGCCGGAATCGTCGTTCCGTTCGGCAACCTAATCGGGCCGTTGATCGTCTGGTTGATGAAGCGCGACACATCGCCGCTGGCCGACAGCACCGGAAAAGAATCGCTGAACTTTCAGATATCGATGACGATCTATCTGCTCTGCTCGTTCTTGCTCGTGTTTATCGTGATCGGCATTCCGCTGATGATGGTACTCGGGATCATCGACATTGCACTGACAATCGTCGCCGCCATCAAGACTGCGAACGGCGAAGCCTACGCGTATCCGTTCACGATTCGTTTTCTTCGCTAACACGAAAGCCGGCGCTCTGCACGGCGCCAAGAGAGGGAGTTGCACCATGACGCCGTCGGTCGTGCGCCGCGGAATCGGTTTTCTGTTCGCGTTCGTTTTTTTGGGAATCAGCATGCTCGCGACCGGCCCTCGAGCGAGCGCGCACCCTGCATTGAGGGGACACCAACCCGGAGGCTCCGCTCGACGAGCGCTCGTCGCCGAAACCGTTATCAGGTATGCCCGAACCGTGCAGCAATTCGTCATCACTCCGACCGTCGCACCGATCGTTATCGCCGGAAACTATGCGCTCGTTGATTGGATCGCCGGAGAGGGCGGAGGAGAAGCGCTGCTGCGTCTGAAGAACGGTTCTTGGCACGTGCTCGGCATGGGCGGTGGTTCGATAGACGATCCACGCTATCTTGAATCGCAGTATGGTGTTCCCTCGAAGATCGCCGATGAATTGATCGCGCGGATGTCAAAGTCAGAGCACCGCTGAACCGGAAAGGCCTCGCAGCAGATATTTATGCATCTCCCACCTTCGGTCCTGATCTGGATCGTTCTATCAGATATATTCCAACTTGCCGCGTCGGTCGTCATTTTGACGACAACGATTCGCGAATCTTTTTGGATTCGAACCGCGGCATCGTTCTCTGCAGTGTGGGTGACCGCATGTCTGGTATTGTTTTTCTTCGAACGCAACCAAATGCTCCTCGGCTATGCAGCCTTTG
>JAJXVC010000246.1 GCA_021782295.1 bacterium
TGGTACGTCGAGGCGCTGCGCGCCCGTCGCGTCGGCGGCGTTCCGTATGAATAGCGGGCGCCGATGAATTCGCCACGGCGCGTCGCGCTCGTCACCGGAGCGAGCAGCGGGCTCGGCGCAGCCTGCGCGCTCGCACTCGCGCGCGAGGGGCACATCGTCGCACTCGCTGCACGTCGTCGCGACGCGCTCGAAACGATCGCCGCGCAAGCGCGCGCCGCCGGCGCTTTCGATGCGCGCGCCTTTCCCTGCGATTTGAACGACGACGGCGAACGCGATCGACTGATCGACGATGTCGGCTCGACGTACGGAAGCATCGATATCCTCGTCGCCAACGGCGGCGGGCCGAAACCGGGAAACTTTGAAAAATTAACGCTCGACGATTGGGACCTTGCCTATCGGACGGTGCTCCGCTCGATGCTCGCGCTCACCTATCGCGTCCTCCCGCTCATGCGCGAGCGCCGATGGGGGCGTATCGTCGCGCTGACGTCGACGAGCGTGAAGCAACCGATCGGCAATCTCGCGCTCTCCAATGCGTTGCGCACCGCACTCGTTTCAGCGCTGAAGACCGCGAGCAACGACGTCGCCGCGGCCGGGATTACCATCAACAGTATCGCGACCGGACGCTTCCTTACCGACCGGCTGCGCGCGCTCTATGGAAGCGATGAAGCGTTGGAATCCGCCGCTCGCAACGAGGTGCCGATGCAGCGCGTCGGTTCGCCCGAAGAGCTAGCCGAGTTCGTCGCATTTCTTTGCAGCGAGCGAGCATCGTACCTGACCGGGCAGACGATCTCGGTCGACGGCGGCCTCACGCGCGCCCTCTTCGGTTAATGCGCGAGGGTTTCGTCTGCGTCGCCGATCGTTCAACGCTCGCGCGAAATGCGACGATCGTCTGCAACGTCGGAAACTATGAAGTCGCGATCTTCGATGTCAACGGCGAGCTCTTCGCGTTGGAGAACGCGTGTCCGCATCAAGGCGGCCCGCTCGCCGAGGGAAGCGTCGAACGGGGCATCGTCACCTGCCCGTGGCACGCGTGGCGCTTCAATCTGCGCACCGGTTGCATGACGTTGGGAGATTTTGCGCGCGTTCCGCGCTTCGCCGTTATCGCCGACGAGGGGCGAATCTGGCTCGGCGAGGAACCCATCGAAGAATGAATCAGCAGATACCGGTTTGGGATGCGCGCCTCGGGACCGCCGGCGGTCCGACATTCGGCGATGCGCTTCGAGCGCTCGCGCGCGAACGCGGAGTTGAGGACGCGCAACTCGTCGATGCGCTCGGCATCGCTCCCGAAGAACTCGCGGAGCTCTACGCCGGCACGAGGAGAGTCGCGCCCAGCATGCTCGCACGGCTCGCGCACGCGTTGCGGCTACGACCGATCGAGTTCATGCAGAAGAGCGCGCTCCTTTCGCTCGATGTCTATGCCTTCGGCCTCGACCCGCTCTTCTTTCTCCCCGAAGGGCAGCTCCGCTACGATGCGCGCATCTACATGCGCGAGATCAATCCGCGCCATGCCGTTCCCGAGGGCGACATGACGAAGCGGAACCCGCTCCTCAATGCGCTGGGAGAGGATTCCCTGCTCGATGCGCTCGGCCGTATCGAAATCGAGCTCACCTACCTCCTCCGGGTCGCCTCGCAGGCGACCGGTGGGAGGCTTTAGCTCCGGAAAGCAGAGGTTCGCACCCTCCAGCGCGAACCGCCCCTGCCATGCAAGGAGTTCAAGGTAAACGCATCGCTGCGCTCGCGGGCGATGGATTCGAAGAGATGGATTTAACCGAGCCGCGCCGCGCGCTCGAAGAGGCCGGCGCGATCGTCACGATCGTCGGCATCGACGAGCGGGCGCGCGCCCGCATTCGCGGGAAGCGGGGGCTCGACGACGGCATCCTGGTGAAAGCCGAGGAGCTCGTCGGCGATTGCACCGCGGAGGATTTCGACGCGCTGCTCGTCCCCGGCGGGCTCTCGCCCGACCGCATTCGTGCCGACGCGGAGGTCCAGCGCTTCGTGCGTGAGTTCGATGCGGCGAAGAAACCGATCTTCTCGATCGGGCACGGCGCGCAGGTGCTGATCTCGGCGCAGTTGCTGCGCGGGCGTCAGTTGACGGGCGCGCATGCGATCGCCGACGATATCCGCAATGCCGGCGGGCTCTATCGCGATCAACCGACGGCGCAGGACAGCAACATCATCAGCACGCGCGGGGGAGAGGATCTTCCGCAATTCAATCGCGCGATGATGGAAAAACTCGCACTCTCCTCCGCTGCGGTCTAACCTTCGCAAAAGCACGCGCCGCGATGGGTGAGGATGCTCGAATTCGGGTTCTCGCTCTTCACGGCGAAGATGGTGTTGAAAGTGGGCTTCGTGTCGCCGGGTCTTCGGGCCCGGCGATACTCTTCGTTCATGGTGTCGGTTCGACGGCCGCCATTTGGGATCGGCAGTTACTCGCATTCGCGCCGCGCGCGCGTTGCGGTGCGCTCGAATTACGTGGAAATGGAGCCGTTCCCGAGCCCGCACCGGCGACGATCACGCGCGCCGGCTACGCGCTCGATGCCATCGCCGCGCTCGACGCACTCGGCGTGGAGCGGGCCGTCATCGTCGGGTGCAGTCTCGGCGGCGTCGTCGCATTCGAACTCGCGCGCCGGATTCCCGAACGCCTCGCCGGTCTGGTTTTCGTCGGAAGTTTTGCGAAGTATCCGGATGCGGAGAATTACGTACGGCGCATTCTCGCGGCGGTCGACGCGGCGGGCGATATGGAGACCTTCGCGCGCGCTCGCGCGGCGCAACTCGGATTGCCGGCGGAGCGTGAACGCGAGACCATCGCGCAAATGGCGTGTAAGCGTCGCACCTCCTACGAAGCGGCAACGCACGCAACCTGGACCGGCGATTATCGCGCCGATCTCGCTGCGATCGCGGTTCCGACGCTCGTCCTCGTCGGCGAGCGGGATACAATCGCGCCGCGCGCGCTCTCCGAAGAGATCGTTGCGGGAATCCCCAACGCGCGTTGTCGCGAAATTGCCGGTGCGGGTCATGTCGCTAACGCCGATGCTCCCGAGGCTTTTAACCGTCACCTCCTCGCGTTTCTCGAAGAGGTCGTCGTTCGATGAGCAGCCCGTATCCGTTGAGTGAAGAACGGGAGCGTGAACGGCTGCGCGCCCTCGAATCCTATCAAGTGCTCGACACGGGCGACGAGGCGATCTTCGACGCCTTCGTCAACCTCGCGGCGGAGCTCGCCGACACCCCGATTGCGCTCGTCAGTCTCGTCGACGAGCATCGGCAATGGTTTAAGGCGCGG
>JAJXVC010000247.1 GCA_021782295.1 bacterium
TCTTTCGTCATTCAGAAAGCCCTCAAAATTGCTCAAAGTGATTTTCGAGAAGGCGAGCATTGTTGATGGGGGAGGGGGAAAACGCTTTTCAACCGATATCGCCCTCATCGGAGAGCGGATCGCGAGGATCGGCGATTGCTCGGGTCTCGAGTCGCTGCAACGAATCGACGCACGGGCGCTGGTTCTCGCGCCGGGTTTCATCGACGTGCATGCACGTTGGGAGCAACGATGGTTCGAGCCCCGAAGTTCCGCCGGATCGCTTGCTCAGGGAATAACAACGGCGATTGAAGGAGCCTGCACAAGCAGCTTCACCGTAGAGCAAGCAGGCAGCCTGCGCGGCTCGCTGCGGCTCAATTTTGCGCGCATTGCGCCGGCGCGCCTCGAAGAGGTCGAACGCGGTGCGTGCGGACTCGGAATGAATCTCGGCGATGCGCTTCCCTCGGAGGAGGTACTTCGCTCCGCCAGGGATGCGGAGATTCCGCTCGTCGTGCATTTGCGCGATCGCGAACGCGGATTGCTCGAAGAGGTCGATGAGGCTCTTGCGCTCGCCCGTACATGCGAGATGCCCTTGCATCTATCGAAGTTTTCTTACGCCTATGGCGAGGATCGCGCGCTCGTGCACGTTGCGCTCGAACGGATTGACGCAGCGCGCGATCGCGGATGCTCGGTCACTTGCGATCTTTTTCCGTATATCGCCGACGAAGCGCCGCTGGGAAAACTCTTCCCGCCGGCGATTTCCTCGCAGGGTCGAAATGACGAAACGACGCTATCGGCGATGATCTACGCCCGCCTGCACTACGGCGAACGTTGGGGGCGTATCTGGTTACGCGGCGTTCGCGACGAACGCTTACTCGAGGAATTGGGCGCGAGTATCGAAGCGATTGCCGGACGCAGGCGCCTTTCTTGCGAACGAGCGGCGCTCGCCTTATTCGACGAACTTGGTTTCGAAACGCCGCTCCTCCACCGTTCCCTCAACGAAGAGGACGTTGCGGCGGCGCTCTCAGCCGACTTTGCGTGCATCGGTACCGCCGACGCGAGCCGATCTTTCGACGACGATCCTTTCCGATTGCCGCATCCGCGTTCGTTCGGCAGCTTTCCGCGCCTTTTTTCGCGCTTCGTCCGCGCACGGCGTACGCTCGCATTTGAAGAAGCGGTTCGCCGTTGCAGCGCCCTACCGGCGCGCATCTTCGGGCTTCGCGACCGAGGAGAGATTCGCGAAGGTGCATTTGCCGATCTCGTTCTTTTCGACGAACGCACGATCGCCGACACCGCTACCTACGAAACCCCGTCCCGGGCGCCGGTCGGCATTCGCAGCGTCTTCGTTAACGGGACTGCGGTCTACGGCGATGCGGCGGGGGAAATCGCCTACCCGGGGCGCATTCTGGAACCGAAGTGATTCGCCGATTCCTCGCTCCGCTCGCCCTGCTCGCGCTCGTCGCGGCGGCACCGCAACCGCCGCTTGCGCTCTCGCTTCGTTTCGCGCGCACGAGCTTCGATCTCCTCGATCCGGTCGGCATTCAACTCATTATCGACAATCCGAGCAATAACCGACGCGACGTTGCATTTGCGACACCGAACGAATACGCGCTGGCGATCTATCGGGGAACGAAGGAAATCTGGCACTCGGCCACCGTATCGAAGGCGCGCCCCATAGCGTCGGGAAAAACGCACGCGCGCAATATTCCGCCGGGCGCATCGGTCTTCGTTACCTATTTTTGGAACGCGCTCGACGCTCGCGGCACGAGCCCCGCACAGGGGCTCTATCGCGTGGTTGCAACATTCACGGGCATCGGCGTTCGCTTACAGGCGACGCGTATGCTGCGATTCATCGCACCGCTCGCCCCGAACTCCGTCGCGCGTCTCCCCGTCGGCAGCGTGGCAACGATCGCCGGAAGACTCGACCCCGACCGTGATTCGATCGGCGCTGCCGGATCGTCGCTCCATCTCTCGCGAATCGTGCGCGGCATAGCAGCCGGCCGATGCATCGTCGTGCGTGGGCAGGTGACCGCGTTTCGCGGCGAGCGCAATTTCGAAGTCAGCCGTTCGGCCCCGCTGCAAGTCGTCGGTAGAGCGCTCGACTGCGATCCCGCAACCGTTCGATATCACCGTCGTTCTCGATAATCTCATCGGCGAGCGTACGCGCTTGTTCGGGGTCGATCTGCGCGCGCATGCGCGCACGCACCGCCTCTCCCTCCGCGCTGTCGCGCGCCATGACACGTTCGACTCGCTTTTCCGGAGGAGCGATTACCAACACCGTACGGTCGACGAGTTTGGCATAGTTACTTTCAAAGAGTAGCGGCACGACATGAACGATGATCTGCCCCGGCGCAGCCATGCTCTCGCGCGCGAAGGCGATTCGTCGAATCTCGGGATGGAGGATGCCGTTGAGTTTGAGCCGTTCGCCTTCGTTTTCGAAAACCGCCGCCGCGAGCGCAGCCCGGTCGAGCACGCCGTCGACAACGGTACCGGGCCAGCGCAGCGCGATCGCCGCTAATGCAGTACTCCCCGGCGCAACCGCCTCGCGCGCGACTTCGTCGGTGTCGATGACGAACGCGCCGCATCGTTCCAACTCTGCGGCCACCTCGCTCTTTCCGCTACCGATACCACCGGTCAAGCCAATACGCATGCACGCTTCATACGCAGAGAGGGGAACGCGTTCCCGCGTTCCCCTCTCTTTTTTCCGCTTGTCGGAACCGTCGACTACTGTGCCGGACTCTCGTCTTCCGGAGTCGCCGCCTCGGCGACAGGAAGACCGATCTCGACATCTTCGTCGATGGCAATCGCCTCGATCTCTTCCAACGGAACGTCGGCGACGTGTTGGATAGAGGCCGTGATGCGACGGGTCGCGTGGTTGACGGTGAGCAGCGTGACGCTAACGTCCTGCCCCTGTGCGTAGTTGGCAGCGCCGTCGAACTCGCCTTTGGGCACCATCGCGAGAATTCCGGGAACGATCTCGACGAGGAGATAGTTCGGCGTCACTTTCACGATCTGCGCGGTGAGTTGGTTGGTCTCGTAGATCTTGTCCGCGTGCTGATCCCATGGATCGGGCAACGCGTGCTTGAGCGAGAGACTGACCTTCTTGGCGTCCTGATCGAACTTCATGATCTCGACGCTGACGACGTCGCCGATTTTCACGACTTCCGACGGATGCTTGATACGAGCGTACGAGAGCTCGCTGTTGTGAATTAAGCCGTCGATGCCGCCGAGATCGACGAATGCGCCGAAATCAGCGAGACGTACGACGACGCCTTCACGGATCTGCCCGACTTCGA
>JAJXVC010000248.1 GCA_021782295.1 bacterium
CTCCTTGGTGCTGGTCGAAAAATTCGGCGATACCGATAAGAATCTCCGGAGGAAATTGCGCGACTTCCTGATTCGTTCGCGGATCGGAGAAGACGGTGACGATTTCATTGGGATGATGTAAGACGCGGTACGAAACGTTGAGTGTCACCGGTTGGGGGTTCGTGGGCGGCCCAAAGAAGCGCGCGACCGATGAAACGACCTTCCCGTCGCCGCTCGCCGGCGCCGGACCGAAGCCCACCGAGGGCGGGGCGCCGGAAGAATTCGGCGTTGCAATCGGTCCCGACGGGGCGGGCGGAACGCTCGCTACGCTCGGTGTCGCGCCTTCAAGCGGCGCACCTTCAGCGACTCCTTGAGCCGGAAGGCCGCTCGCTCCTGAGAGGCCGGTGCTACCGGCGGCAATCGGTGGCGACGCAACGGCCGCCGCAGACGTGACATCCATGTGAAAACCCCCTTGAGTACTCTCCTCTTATCATCGGCGTCGTACGAAGGGCAGTTTAGCCCGCCGTGCGCCGGCTCTGCGACCGCTCGCCGGCGAGTTGATAGGCCGTAACGCAGGCGATGAAGGCGGTCGTCTGGTCGAAGGCGCCTCGGACGTGGGAGCGGAGGCGCTCCCGCTCGGCGGGGGCGCGCTCCCACGCGCGTACGAGCCCCGCCTCGATGGCCGCGTGCTCTCCCGGGTCGACCACCTCGGCGAGGGAGCCGAAGAGCTCGCGGCCATACCCGGAGCTTGAGAGCAGAGGAAAGGCGCCGGTTGCCGCGGCGGCAACCACGTTATGGGCTCCGCGCCCCGCCCACGAGCAATCGACGACGACCCGGGCGCGCGCGCGCAGCCACGCATGGTTCGCGAGGTTCAGGTGACGTTGCGGAACCCAGTGCGAGCCGCCCCCCAGAGCCTCGATGAGGCTCTGGAACCACTGGTGGTCGAGCACCGGGCCGGTAAAGAGGACGGGGATCCCACGCTTCTTCGCCGCGAGCGCCAGTGCGATCTGATTCGAGCGCCCCTCGACCGGAAGATCGCAGAGCACGAACTCCTCGCCACCCGCGAGTACCTCGGCATCCTCGCAGCGCGGAGCGCCCTCCGCGAGCGCGGGAACGGCAATCGTGCTTCCCGCCCAGCCGAAGCGACTCCGGAGCAATTGTTCCTCGGCCGGGCAGGAGAGCAGGGCGACGTCGCAGCGCTCGAGCAGCGCCCGCACGGCCGCCTCGGCGGCGGGACGTGGGTCAAACTCTCGCTCCGGAGCTGCATTTTCAATCGAGAGCGCGCGCGCGCCGAGCGCAGCGAAATAGAGATCGAACATCGCCGCGTCGTTGACGTTCCCATAGACCGCTTTTGCTGCCTTCGGCCCCGAGAAGCTCTCGCCACGCGGGTCGTCGATCGAGAGCGAGGCGACCAGCGGCATCGCCGGGAGCGCTTGCAACAGCACGAGTGCGGCGGCAGCGACCTCGCTTCCCCATGCGTGCACGAGATCGTATGCTGCGATATCGGCGCGCGCGCCGACCGGAAAGATACCGACCTCGAAACCCTCCCGTTCGAGCCGGCGCGCCAAAACGCGCATTGCCGCAGTATCGGCATCGGGGTTCGTCAGCGCATCTTCGCGCACGAGCATCGCAATGCGCCCCGAAGAGCCGCCCTGCGGCGCGGGCTCGTGAAGCACGCTGGGGCGTGCGCTGACGGCATCTCCGACGATCGAAATACCGAGCGTGCTCGCCGTCGGCCCATCATCGGGATCGAATGAAACGGTGATCGCCGGCGGCAACGAGACGACGATCGGCAGCGAAGCATCTCCCTGCTCGCCACCGTCACGCAAGACGCGCACGCGCGCCGCAGGGATATCGGCTGCATGCCGCGCGACGGTCACGTCGTACACGCGCGCGCGATCGACGGGCTTCGCGTCGATGTCAAGCCATCGTGCGGCAAACGCGACTGCATCGGCATCACCGAGATCGAGTGCGACTTCCGCGCCCGTGCGCTCCAATGACAGCGCTCCGACCGCACCGCGCGGATCGACGATCGCCGCCTGCTTTCCCGGGCGAATGTGGCGCGCGGCGTATGCATACGGCGCGAGATCTTCGTAGAGCCCAGCATAGGGGACAACTCCGAGTAACCGCATCTCTCGCGCGCGCAGAACCTCGCTGCGATGCCGCGGATCGAAAATCTCCAGGCTCTCCTCGCGCGCTCGCCGGTTGAAAAATTGCACGCGCAGCCAGGGAAAAATCCGTTGCTCGATTCCGTCGGCGCACTGCCGATCGAGCGAGCGAAAATCGAGCGGCCAGAGCACGACGCTGCTCTCCCGTTCGAGCAAACCGGCGACCTCGACTTCGCATCCGTGGGCGATCAACCAACGGTCGTCACGGCGAAAGCCGAGATCGATCGCGCATCGCTGCGTGAGCGACCAGCCCGGCTCGAGCCGTGCGAACGCTAGCATCGACGCATCGATGCCGACGAGCGACCCGGAGCGCGGGACGAGTGCGAATCGTCGGTGGCGATCGTGAAACCTCACGCGTGCTCCTTCTCGATCAGTCGCCGGAGCGCACTGGGGCTCTGGGTTGTAATCTCTGCAATCGAAATGGTTCGCAACTCCCCTTCGAGTTCGTCTTCAACGTCGATCACTTCGATATCGGCGCAGAGCTCCGAGGATATATGCTCCGATGAAAGGATTCGCTCGATGCGGCGCTCGATCGTCGCCGCATCGCACCCGGATGCGAGGCGCAACGTCAGCAACACGTGGTCCTCGGCGCGAAAAGCGCGCACATAGCGGCGAAGGAAGCGGCCGACCGGCTCCCATGCAGTATCGCCGTCGGCGACGTCGGCAAGAAATCGCACGCTCGCCGACGCAAGCGCACTCTTCTGTTCATCCCGAGGCGGCTCGGCGCTCGGGGCCACAGGCAGCGCCGCGAAATGCAACGCTCGCTTGAAACCATTGTAGTAGCCGGGGCGCGGATCGTAGCCATTTTCGGGGAAGGCCGACGGGTACCCCCACTTCGCTGCGAAGTACTTCCAATTCTCCCGCATCGTCGCCCCGTAATCGACGTTGTTCGCGACGAAACTTCGGCTACCGAAGTGGTGAATGAAGGCATCCTCGCAAACGAATATCTTGTAACCCGCCGCGCGTGCGCGCATGCAGAGATCGTCATCTTCAAAATTTCCGACGCCGAATCGTTCGTCGAAACCACCGATCTCATCGATCAAGATTTTCGGCAAACAGAGACAGAACCCGACGGCGCGATCCGTATAATAGCCGTTCGCTCTGTACAGGCGCGCCCGTT